>CAZNTY010000342.1:0-5037 GCA_964576085.1 uncultured Undibacter sp.
TCGATCGCTACGTGGCGCGGCTTTATCCGGCCTACTGGCTCAAGGCCGACCTGCCGCACAAGATCCAGAACGCGCGCTTCGTGCGGGCGGCCGAGCAGGACGGCAAGCGCCTCGCCACCGTCGTATCGCTGGACGCGGCACGCGCCGTCACCGAGGTCACGGTGTTTGCGCCGGACCACCCGTGGCTGCTGTCGATTATCGCCGGCGCCTGCGCGATGACCGGCGCGAATATCGTCGACGCGCAGATCTACACCACCACTGACGGCATGGCGCTCGATACCATCGCGATCTCACGCGAGTTCGAGCGCTTCGAGGACGAGGAGCGCCGCGCGCTCCGCATTGCTGATTCGATCGAGAAGGCGCTGCGCGGCGACCTGCGGTTGCCGGACGTCGTGACCAAGCGCACGACGCCAAAGGGCCGCATCAAGGCTTTCACGATCGAGCCCCAGGTCACGGTCGACAACCAGTGGTCGCACCGCTACACCACGATCGAAGTTACCGGCCTCGACCGCACCGGCCTGCTCTACGAGCTCACCGCCACGCTGTCGAAGCTCAACCTCAACATCGCCTCCGCCCACGTCGCGACGTTCGGCGAGCGCGTGGTCGACGTGTTTTACGTCACCGACCTGATGGGGGCGCAGATCACCTCGCCGACCCGGCAGGCGGCGATCAAGCGGGCGCTGATCGCGCTGTTCGCCAATCCGGAAAGTCCGGCCAAGGCCGGAAAAAGCACGGCCGCCGAATAGGCCGCGCTGCCGGCCCTGGGCGCCGGTCGGGCCACAGACTTGAAACGTCCCGGCCCTTTCTTAGCTATTCGACCGGCCCGCCGGCCTTCGCCGGCGGCATTCTTCCGTCAGCCGACCCGCATCGAGCGGAAGGATACTTCCGCCGGTGTGCGCCCGGGCATCGTGCCGCCGCGGCGGTGTCCAGGCCGGGCTGCGGACCGGCGTGCAAAAATCCGCCAGCCGGCTCGAACGCGGACCGCCGCACGACCGTTACCTTGAGCACGCCATCCGTCGTCCGCCCGCCATTCCGATGAGGTCCCGTCCATGAAAATCGCCCAGATTGCGCCGCTCTGCGAACGGGTTCCGCCGCGCCTTTACGGCGGGACCGAGCGGGTGGTCTCTCACCTCACGGAGGAGCTGGTGAGGCAAGGCCACGACGTCACGCTGTTCGCCAGCGGCGATTCGGAGACCGCGGCCCGGCTGGTGCGCTGCTGCGACGTCGCGTTGAGGCTCAATCCGAGCGTGCGGGACCACCTGCCCTACCATGTGATGATGCTCGACGCGGTGCGCGCCCAGGCCGCCGCGTTCGACGTTCTCCATTTCCATATCGACCTGCTGCACTTCCCGCTGATCCGCGATTTCGCCGACCGGGCGGTGACCACGCTGCATGGCCGGCTCGACCTGCCGGACCTCGTGCCGTTCTACCGGATCTTTTCCGATATTCCGCTGGTCTCGATCTCGCACCACCAGCGCCAGCCACTGCCACGCAATCTCAACTGGGTCGGCAACGTCTATCACGGCCTGCCGCACGATCTCCTGCAGTTCTCGCCTCGGCCGAACGGCGGCTACCTTGCCTTTCTCGGCCGCATCTCCCCGGAAAAACGGCCGGACCGCGCCATCGAGATCGCCGCGGCGACCGGACTGCCGCTCAAGATCGCGGCCAAGGTCGACCGGGTCGATCAGGCTTACTGGGACAAGGCGATCAGCCCGATGGTCCGGGCCAATCCCAACGTCGACTATATCGGCGAAATCGACGACACCCGGAAATCCGAATTTCTCGGCAATGCAAAGGCGCTGTTGTTTCCGATCGACTGGCCGGAGCCGTTCGGCCTCGCCACCATCGAGGCGATGGCCTGCGGCACGCCGGTGATCGCATTCCGCACTGGTTCCGTGCCCGAAGTGATCGACGACGGCGTTACCGGCTTCATCGTCACCAGCGTCGAGGAGGCGGTGGCCGCGGTCGGGCGTCTCGACAGTCTCGACCGCGCGAAAGTCAGAGCGCGGTTCGAGCAGCGCTTTACAGCCGAGCGCATGGTGCAAGAATATGTCGAAATCTATCGCAGCCTGCCGGGCGTCGGCAAAGCCGGCCGGCTGCCGCGATGGGGCGGCCGTACAGACGATCGTGAGGACCTGACGCTGCAGCCGGCAGAATAGAGGTCGAGCAGCATGCAGAAGCTGAGCGTCGCCGAGATCGGGCCTACCTCGCAATCGGCCGGCGAGGCAGCCGTCGCGCAATTCTTCATCCCGGCGGCGGCCTCGCTCCAGGAACGGCGGCCGCGTACCCTCAAACATGGCGATATCTTCGGGGTGTTCGACCACAATGGCGACGTGGTCGGCGGTCCGGGCAGCCCGGAAGGCGTCTTTTATCGGGATACCCGCCGCCTGTCTTATTTCTATCTCACCATCGACGGCGCGCGACCGATGCTGCTGAGTTCGACGCTGCGCGACGATAACGCGACACTGACCTGCGACCTCACCAACCCGGACCTGCTCGACAGGAACGGCCGGCTCGTGCTCAAGCACGATCTCATTCACCTTCGCCGCTCGCGCTTCCTGTGGCAGGGCGCGTGCTTCGAGCGCATCGCGATCGTCAACTTCGACGAACACACGCGCCGAACCCGTATCAGCTTCTCCTTCGGATCCGACTTTGCCGACATCTTTGAGGTGCGCGGCACCAAGCGTGAGAAGCGCGGCGAACCGCACGCTCCCGAAGTGATCGGCAACGGCGTCGTGCTGCGTTACACCGGTCTCAATCGCGCCATGTTCGAGACCAGCCTTCACTTCGATCCGGCGCCCACCAGCCTGACCGGCAGCGAGGCGGTATTCGAGCTCGAGCTCGAACCGCGCCGGACCACGCTGTTGTTCCTGGAGGTCCGCTGCAACGGGCCGAAATATTTCAACCGCCGCGAATTCTTCATCGCCTTGCGCGATGCGCGGCGCGCGCTGCGCGCCTCGTCATCGCGGGCGACCTCGATCGTGAGCTCGAACGACATCTTCAATGAAGCGCTCCGGCGCAGCGTCTCCGACCTCTACATGCTCGTCACCGATACGCCGCAAGGGCCATACCCTTATGCCGGCATTCCCTGGTTCAGCACGGCGTTCGGCCGGGATGCGCTGATCACCGCGCTTCAGACACTCTGGCTCGATCCGTCGATCGCACGGGGGGTGCTGCGCTATCTCGCCGTGCACCAGGCGACCGAATTCAGCGCCGCGGCCGACGCGGAGCCCGGCAAGATCCTGCACGAGGTGCGGCGCGGCGAGATGGCGGAGCTCGGCGAGGTGCCGTTCCGCCACTACTACGGCAGCATCGATTCGACTCCGCTATTCGTGACGCTGGCCGGCGCTTATCTGATGCGGACCGGCGACCTCGAGCTGATGCGGGAGCTCTGGCCCAATATCGCGGCCGCCCTGCAGTGGATCGACAACTACGGCGACCGCGACCATGACGGCTTCGTCGAATACGGCCGGCGCGCGGCCGGCGGGCTGATCAATCAAGGCTGGAAAGACAGCGAGGATTCCATCTGCCACGCCGACGGCCGGCTCGCCGAGGCGCCAATCGCGCTGGTCGAGGTCCAGGCCTTCGTGTTCAGCGCCTGGCGCGCCGCGGCGGAAATCGTGCGGCGTCTCGGCGAGCGGAGTCGCGCGGCCGAATTCGATGCCAGAGCCCAGACGCTGCGGCGACGTTTCGACGAGATGTTCTTCGATCCGGCGCTCGGCACGTATGCGCTCGCGCTCGATGGTGACAAGCAGCCCTGCCGGGTGCGCAGTTCCAACGCCGGCTATGCGCTGTTCACCGGCATCGCGCTTCCGGAACGGGCGCCCACCGTCGTCGCCACGCTGATGAGCGATCACTCGTTCTGCGGCTGGGGGCTGCGCACGCTGGCGGCAACGGAAATACGCTTCAACCCCATGAGCTATCACAACGGCTCGGTATGGCCGCACGACAACTCGCTGATCGCCGCCGGCTTTGCGCGCTACGGATTCCGGGCCGAAGCAGCCCGGATTTTCGAAGGCCTGTTCGCGGCGTCATCTTATGCCGACCTTCGCCGCCTGCCTGAGTTGTTCTGCGGTTTCCCGCGTCAGCGCGGCCGCGGACCGACATCTTATCCGGTTGCCTGCGAACCGCAGGCCTGGGCGGCCGCCACGCCACTTTTTTTCGTGCAGTCCTGCCTGGGTCTCGAATTCGACCCGCGGGCAAGACAGATCACCTTCGAACGGCCGGTGCTGCCCGATTTCCTTGACGAGATCGTGCTGCGTCGGCTGAGGTTCGGCGACGACAGCGTCGATCTCGGAATTCGCCGTGCCGGCACCGGAGTGGTGGTAACGGTCTTGGGTCGACGTGGTGATGTTCGCGTCGTTACCATTAATTAGCAACCGTCGAGCCGCGCCGCGCATGGCCCAAATCGGGCTTAACGGCCCCTTAAATCGCCACTCTTAGCGTCTGTCCGGGATCCGGCCTTTTCTCGGCCGGGCGCGGCGGCGCGAAGGGACGATGACGAGCGGACAGCGACGAGAACCGAGCTTCGGCGGCGGCCCTGAGGTCCATGTCGGTCCCGCTGACCGCGCGAACGTTGCGCCGCGGCCGCGCCGGCGGCGCAAGTCCCGAAAGAAAAAGCCGCGGCGAAGCCGCCGCGCGCTGCTTGCCCGCCTCGCCTATTGGTCGCTGGTGCTGATGCTGTGGGTCGGCATTGGCAGCATCGGCGCCGTGGTCTGGGTCGGCGCGCACCTGCCGCCGATCCAGTCGCTCGAGATCCCCAAGCGCCCACCCTCGATCAGCATCCTCGACCACAACATGCGCCCGCTGGCGACGCGCGGCGACGCCGGCGGCGGCACGCTGACGCTGAAGGAGTTGCCGCCCTACCTGCCCAAGGCCTTCATCGCCATCGAGGACCGCCGCTTCTACCAGCATTTCGGCGTCGACCCGGTCGGCATCGCGCGCGCCGCGCTCGCCAACCTGCTCCATCGCGGCATCTCGCAGGGCGCCTCCACCATCACCCAGCAGCTCGCCAAGAACCTGTTCCTGACGCAGGAG
>CAZNTY010000343.1:0-1925 GCA_964576085.1 uncultured Undibacter sp.
AACTAGTGCGCGGAATCGCCGGAAGCAAGTCCTGGAACCGCGCGCCGATCTTTCATCGACTTGGCCAGCCTTTGACTTGCCAGTGCGGGGCGTTTTTGCTGGATTGAGTGTCGAGTCTTTCGACGGCGCCCGGAGGCGCGCATGACCCCATTTTTCGTGCAAATCAAGTGCCAGCTCGGCAAGTCCTACCAGGTCGCCAACAAGCTGGCGGAGACCGAGATCGCATCCGAGATTTATTCGACGGCCGGCGATTTTGACCTGCTGGTGAAGTTTTACGTCGACGCCGACACCGACATCGGCCACTTCGTCAACGAGAAGGTGCAGACGATCCCGGGCATTCAGGACACCCGCACCATCATCACTTTCAAGGCGTTCCAGGGTTAGCGGCGCGGACACAGGTTTGCGCAAAAGGTGCGCAATGCAAAAGCCGGCAATTTCAAAACCATCGCGTCACGCGATCTGGCCGGCGCTCCTGCTCGTGCTCGGCACTGCCGCACAAGCGGCGAGCCCAGCCTATCCGCTGAAGGCGAGCACCAACAACCGCCATCTGGTCGACCAGAACGACGTGCCGTTCATGATGGTCGGGGATTCGCCGCAGGCGCTGATCGGCAACCTGAGCAAGCTCCAGGCGGCGCAATTCATGTCCAATCGCCGCCGCTACGGCATCAACACGCTCTGGATCAACCTGCTGTGCGCGAGCTATACCGCATGCAACGCCGATGGCACGACCTTTGACGGCATTGCGCCGTTCACGGTCGGCGCCGGCCCGTCAGACTACGACCTCTCGAAGCCGAACCCGACTTATTTCCAGCGCGTCGATGACGTGCTGACGATTGCCGCTCACCACGGCATGGTGGTGCTGCTCGATCCGATCGAAACCGGAAGCTGGCTCGATACGCTGCGTGCAAACGGCAAGGCGAAGGCTCGCGCCTACGGGCGCTATCTCGGCGACCGCTACAAGGACGTGCCCAACATCATCTGGATGCACGGCAACGATTTCCAGAGCTGGCGGGACGCCAACGACAATGCCCTGGTCAAGGAAGTCGCGCTTGGCATCCGGGCCACCGATCCCAATCACCTGCAAACCGCCGAGCTCGATTACCTGGTGAGCGCGACGCTTGACGACGTCGCGCTGCGAAATGTCGTGGGGCTCGACGCCGCCTATACCTACCGGCCGACCTACGCCAAGATCCTGTTCGAATACCGGCGGCCGAACTTCAAGCCGATCTTCATGGTCGAAGCGAACTACGAATTCGAGCATAATGGCGGCACGGACGGCGGCTCGCTGCCCAATCTGCGCCATCAGGAATACTGGACGATGCTGAGCGGCGCGACCGGCCAGCTTTACGGCAGCCAATACACCTGGCGGCTGGATGGCGACTGGGAGCACAATCTTGATACGCCGGGCGTCCTTCAGCTCTCGTACATGCGCACGCTGTTCGTCAACAGGCCATGGTACGAGTTGTTGCCCGACACCGCGAAGCAGGTCTTCACCGGCGGCCGCGGCACCTATTCGGACAGCGATTCGATCGACACCGACACTTACGCCACCGCGGCGGCAACGCCTGACGGCAAGCTGGCGATGGCCTATCTGCCGTCGGTGCGGCGCATCGCGGTGGCAATGTCCAAGCTCAGCGGGCCGGTCACCGCCCGCTGGTACGATCCGACCAGCGGAAAATTCCGCGCGATCCGCGGCTCGCCGTTCCCGAATATCGGCACCAAATTCTTCACTCCGCCGGCCGCCAACAACAGCGGCGACGGTGATTGGGTGTTGGTGCTGGAGACGAACTGAAGCGTCAGACCGGCGTGGTCGGGCCTTCGGCCTCGGCGCGATCGAGGCCCAGCTTGCGCTCGCGCCAGATCACGAACAGTCCGGCGAGGACGACGATACCGGCGCCGACCAGGACTAGCGTGCCTGGCACCTC
>CAZNTY010000344.1:0-2709 GCA_964576085.1 uncultured Undibacter sp.
AATCCCGATCCTCGGCGCATTCAATGCTTCGTTGGAAAATAGGATGGTCCTTGGAAAAATCATGCGCGGCGGATATCACGACCCGCGTAAACTTCCCCCAGACCTTCTCACGGAGTTCGATAAGGTCGCGCATCTTCCCGGCTACAAACGCGCAGCACGCAAAGTGCTGGCAGGATGGCGCTCGTGGAGCAAGGCGCGTGACCAGTATCGGGGAATCACTGCGCCCGTAGCGATCATCTATGGCGACAGCGATTGGTCGCGCCCCGAAGAACGGGAACGAACGCGCGCATTAATCCCACATGCGCGCGTGGTGACACTCAAGGACACCGGGCACTTTTCAGCGGTTGAAAACCCTACGGAGCTCGCGCGCATTATCCTTGAGAGCTAATCAGTCGATCGGAATGTTTCACGCGCGCGGCAGCGGTTCCGGGCTGATCTGACGACCAGAATTCAACGCGAAGTCCGCCCCGCACTGAAATGCCAGCCCCCCGCGCGGATAATCTGACGAATATCTCGCACTTCCGCCTAGGGTCATTCGCTACGTTTAGCGGGTGGGGTGGTATGTCTGCTCCTCGCGTCGAAGCCGACGGTCGACTTCTGATCGTTTCGATCAGATCACCACTCCCGTTTAACGTCTGCTAATGATGCTGTGGACGGCATCCATCACCCGGCCCGAAGACCGGTATGGTTTTCGGACATGAGAGATGGAGGAAGTCAGATGGTTCAGCAGCCAGTTACGGTGGGCCTTGATATCGCTAAGAACGTCTTTCACGCCTATGGCGTCGACACTCACGGTCAGAAGGTCCTGAGCCGGAAGCTTCGCCGTGCTCAGGTCGAGGCCTTCTTCGCCAAGCTCGAACCCTGCCTCGTCGGCATCGAAGCCTGTGCAACGGCGCATCACTGGGCTCGCACGATCGAGAAGCTCGGCCATCAGGTCCGGCTCATGCCGCCGGCCTACGTCAAGCCCTACGTGAAGACACAGAAGAACGATGAAGCAGATGCTGAAGCGATCTGCGAAGCGGTCACCCGCCCGAATATGCGGTTCGCTGAGGTGAAGACCGTTGAGCAACAAAGTGTATTGGTGCTGCATAGAACGCGGGCAATGTTAATCAGGCATCGAACGCGGATGGGGAACACGATCCGGGCGCACCTCGCCGAGTTCGGGATCACCGAGAGTATCGGCAGGATCGGCCTCTCTCGGCTGATCAACATCATCGTCTCGGGCGAGGATGACCGCATTCCAAATGTAACACGCAGCGCGCTGATGTGCCTGGTCGACCAGTATTGCCTGCTCCAAGATCAGATTCTCGAACTCGACCGGCAGGTGATGGCGTGGCACAAGTCGAACGAGGCGAGTAAGCGCTTGGCGACGATCCCCGGCATCGGACCGCTTGCGGCGAGCGCGCTCGTTGCCTCAGTCGGCAACGCTTCGCACTTCAAGAATGGGAGGAGCTTCGCCGCCTTCATCCGTCTGGTGCCAAAGCAATCCTCGAGCGGCGGCAAGGAGCGCCTCGGGAAGATATCGAAGCGCGGAGACCATTATCTGAGGTGGCTTCTGGTCGTTGGCGGTCTTGCGGTGATCCGGTACGCGCAGCGTCACGGCACGCGGCGCCCTTGGTTGATCACGCTGCTGCAGCGGCGCACGTCTAAAATTGCCGCCGTAGCCATGGCCAACAAGATGGCGCGGATCGTTTGGGCTCTAATGACACGCGGCGGTGTGTATCGCGAGCCGGTGCCACACGCCGGAGGAGGACAAGCGGGCCTATCCCGGGCGCGCTTTACGAGGTTGGAGAGGGCAACAGGTAAGTCATGTAGTAAGCGGTCGACCACCGGGATCAGCAAAACCCAACCGTCCCAGGGCGCCTCGAGCGCGTGCTTTTGATCGGGAGCTGATCTTGCGGATAGCATGAAGGCCATCGGTGTTCGCGCCGAGACAAAAGGCCGGACACATGGGCGCTACCGACCAGCACTGCACGACGAATTAAAAAAGTCCTTGCCAACAGGGTGCCGTCCACACATGGGACGAAGCGGTCGTTGCATGCCTCGCTTGCGGAGCGGCCAGGCTTTTCGTCTGGTTGCGATCGCTCGGCGTAGCGTCGACTGTGAAACGTCCAGTCTGCGCGCCGTTTCAGACAAAGAACGAGTGGGTTTTTGCGCCAGGGCGCCGTCAATATCTACACTGCGGAGCTTGGTTGGACGTCCCAAGACGGCACCCCGAGCGCGCGCGGCATATAGACCAGCTTTTGTTCGCTCGCTGATGAGTGAACGTTCAAACTCGGCCAGCGCACCCAACATGTGAAACTGAAGTCTTCCGCCTGCAGTGCTGGTATCGATGGCATCCGAGATTGATTTGAAAGCCACTCCCCTCCCCTCGAGATCTGTTACGACGCTTATTAGATGGGAGAGACTTCGTCCGAGCCGGTCGAGTTTCCAGGCCACTAGTGTGTCGCCGGGCTTGAGAAGAGCCAGAGCATGATCAAGGGCCGGTCGACTTTTGAGCGCTCCGGAAAATCCCCTGTCGCAAAAAATTTGATCACACCCGACTAGCCGAAGGGCATCGATCTGCAGATCCAGACTCTGTTCGTCTGTCGACACGCGGCAATAACCGATCAGCATTCGGAGACTTTCCAAGCACGAGCCCTGCCTTCGTCAGTTTGCATGTCAAGGGCAAGAAGGCGGTGGAAAAGTATCAAAAAGGGTCATTTTTGC
>CAZNTY010000345.1:0-27625 GCA_964576085.1 uncultured Undibacter sp.
ACGCGCCACAAGATGTCTATCACGTCGACTTCGCTCGCTGGGAGCGCGACTATCACAAGGACATGGACCTTTGGATCAAGGTCCTGAAAGAGTCGCAATAACTATGGCGGTTTACAGCCGGGACTCGACGGAGGCGCTTGATGCCAATTTGGCCCAGTCGCGTGCGGCATCGCTCCAGCGCGTGTTGTGGCATTGGGGCGGCGAGCGGATCGTCTGGCTGATCCTGGCGATCGCGGTCTTCGCCATTGCGATCCTGCCGCTGCTCTACATGGTCGATTCGGCGTTTTACCGGGAAATCCGCACCGGCCTGGCGAATGAGCGCAGCATCAAGGCCTTTCTCGATGTTTATTTTAGCGCTGAATATCTCGGCTACTTGGCCAGCGCCGTTTTTCTCGCAGCCGTCGTGACGTTGTGGTCGCTCGTGGTCGGTGTTGCGATGGCGCTGCTGATGGCGCGGACCGACCTGCCGGCAAAAAATACGTTCGAGCTGCTGATTATCATGCCGCTCTACCTGTCGCCCTTCACCGGCCTGATCGCCTGGATCACGCTCGGCTCGGAGAAGACCGGCTTCATCAATGTGACGATCAGCGCCTTGCTCAACACCGTCGGTCTCGATCCAGGCCCGATCGTGAACATCTGGAATTACGCCGGCGTCGTGTGGGTGATGTTCCTGTTCTTCTGTCCGTTCGCCTATCTGTTCACCGTCGGCAACCTGCGCGCGATGGATTCCTCGCTGGAGGAAGCCGCGCGCATACACGGGGCAACTGCACTGCAGTCACTGCTGCGTATCACGGTGCCGATGGTTGTGCCCGCAATCCTGGCCTCCGGCCTGCTCATTTTTGTCCTCTCGGCGGAGATGTACACGATCCCGGGAATCATCGGTTCGACTGCCGGCTTCGTCACGCTGCCGTGGAAGATCTTTCAGGATGCGACCATCTTCCCGGTCCACTCCGCGCATGCTGCCGCGGGCGGCACACTGCTGCTCTGGGTGACGATTGCCGGCATCTGGCTGCAACGGCGCATCACGGCCCGCTCGGAGCGCTTCGTCACCCTCGCCGGGAAGGGCTTTCGCGCCAAGCCGCTTTCGCTCGGCAGGTGGAGGTGGGCGGCGATTCTGTTCATTGGATTCTACGTCATCTGCGCGGACATCCTGCCGTTCGGCGCATTGCTGCTGTCCTCGTTCATGAAATACAGCGCGCCGATGCTGACCGCCGAAATTTTCACGACGAGTCACTACTATCAAATCTTCACCTTCCAGCAATTCCGTGACGCGCTCTGGAACACCGTCTATCTCGCGGTTCTAAGCGGGGCGATCTGCGTTCTCGCAGGCCTGCTCATCAGCTTCATGGAACTGCGTAGGTCCAGCTTCGCGACGCGGGCAATTGCCTTTCTCGGCGTGTTGCCGGTCGCGGTGCCGGGGCTCGTTTACGGCCTCGGCCTGCTTTGGGCCTATATCAGGACCCCGCTTTACGGAAGCGTCTGGGTGCTGCTGCTCGCTTACGTCGCGAAGTTCCTGCCCTATGGCATCGTCGTGAGCCGTTCCGCGATCATTCAGATTCATCCTGATCTCGAGGAAGGCGCGCGCATGTCGGGTGCGAGCGGGCTCACCACGCTGCGCAAGATCACGATGCCCCTGCTCAAGCCGACGCTGATCGCGATCCTGTTCTTTGTGATGCTGATGAGCATCAAGGAGCTGTCGGCGTCGCTGCTGCTTTACAGCCAGAACAGCCAGGTGCTTTCCGTGCTGACCTGGCATTTCATGGATGCCGGTAATTATCAGTTCGCCGCCGCGATCGGTGTGATCCAGACCATCATCATGATGGCGCTGGTGATGATCACGCGCGCGATCTTCCGTGTTCGCCTCGAGAATGCTGTCGCCAAAACCTGATTGAAACAGAGCTATGTCAATCCGTGATTTCGTGATCGTCGAGTTTGCCGAAGGCATCGCCGGCCCATGCTGCGGCCTGCAATTCGCCGACCTCGGTGCGCGCGTCATTAAGATCGAAACGGCGGCCGGCGACCGTTCACGCGAATGGGGCCCCGGGGACGAAGCGATTTTCGCCCATCTCAATCGTGGCAAGGAAAGCGTCATCCTCGATCTTGCCACGTCGAAAGGCCGTGCCGGCCTCGACGCGATTCTTTCCGGCGCCGATGCTGTCGTGGCGCAGAACGATCCCGGTGAGGATGACCAGCCGGAGTGGCAGTCGATCGCGAAGCAATTCCCGAATCTTGTCGTCTGCGAGATCGATGAATTGGGCCCGGCCGGTCCGCTCGCGGGCAATGCGGGATCGGAGCTCACCGTGCAGGCAATGTCCGGCTTCACACGCTATGTCGGTGATCCCGGCGGGGCGCCATGCCGGGTCGGCTTCGAGATCGCCAGCATGGCAACGGCCATGCATGCCTATCAGGGCACCGCCGCGGCACTCCTGCTGCGCGGAAAAGAGGGGACAGGCCAGTATTTGCGCATCAGCGCGCTCAATTCGCTACTGTCGATGAAGACGATCCTGTTCGCCGCTCAGGGCGGGGGCGTGGATGCCTGGAAGGGATTCCACCTCAACGGGCCGCACTGGCCGGCGGATACCGGGTGGCACACGAAGGACGGCCAGGTCACGTTCGATTTCCGGTTCGAGCAGCGCGATGAATGGGTCGCCTTCTGCCAGCGGACCGGCCTCGATCACTTGCCTGACCACCCCGATTACAAGGATTGGCGGTCCACGATCTATATCGGCGATCGCCGCTTCGAATTTGGCGAGCCGTACCGGAAATGGTTCGCGCAAAAGACCTGCGAAGAAGCGAGCGCGCTGATCAATGAGCTCGGTGGAATTTCGGTCAAATTCCACGACTACCGGGAAATGCTCGATCACCCGCAAGTGCGGGAACTCGACGTGCTGGCTGAGGTGCCGGAGGAGAAGCCGGGCGCTCGGCAACAGGTCGGCTTTCCGTTCCGCTATGGCGGCGAACCGCGTCGCAAGACATTCGATCGCGCGCCGCGACTTGGCGAGCATACTGATGCGGTCCTCAACGAATTTTCCGGTGCTCCGATACGCGTCGCGGGGAGAGCGTGATGAAGGGGCCGCTGAAAGGCATTCGTGTTCTCGACGCCAGCGCCGGCGCCGTCGGGCCGTGGGCTGGCGTGCTGCTCGGTGCGCTGGGAGCAACCGTCATCAAGATGGAGGCGCCCGCGGGCGATTTCATCCGCAATGTCATGCCGTCAAAGAAGGGCCTCGGCACGACCTATATCTCCATGAACTTCAACAAGCGCGGGGTTGTGCTTGATCTCAAGCAGCCTGAGGACCTCAAGATTGCGCACGAACTCGCCAAAGATGCCGACGTTTTTGTCGAGAATTTTCGGCCTGGCGTCGCCGATCGGATCGGCATCGGCTACCAGAAACTTTCCTCGCTCAATCCGAGGCTAATCTACGCATCGGCGTCCGGGTTCGGGCCGACCGGCCCGATGGTCAAGATCGGCGCGACCGACCCGCATATCCAACCCTTCACCGGCTCGTGCTCGGTGAATGGCATGCCCGGCGGCAAGCGCCAGCGTTGGCGCTGGTACGGCCATTTCGACTGCACGACGGCGATGTGCATCACCGAAGGCGTGCTGTCGGCGCTGCTTGAACGCGAGACGACCGGCCGCGGCAAGCTGGTTCTGGTGACGATGATCGAAGCGGCGATGGCATTGCAACGCGTGCGGATTTCCGAGCACCTGTCCGGTGGAAAGCCGGTGCCGATGGGCAGTGCGGTGAGTTATCTCGTACCCGACCAGGCCTTCGACACAAAGGACCGGCCGCTCGCCGTTACCGCGTCGTCGCCGCGCGAATGGCGTGCGCTGTGCAAGACGCTTGAACTGCCTGATCTGGCCGATGACCCACGCTTTGCGCGCAATCCTGATCGCGTCAAAAATCGCGAGGCGTTGATTCCGCTTCTGCAAAACGCCTTCAAGAAATACTCCGCCGGCTTCTGGCTCGACCGGCTGCAGCGCGCCAAGGTCCCGGCTGCGTTGTTCACGAGCTTCGATGAATTCCGCTACAACCGGCATTACCTCGAAAACGAGATGCTGACGACGTTCGATACTCCCCACTGGGGCAGTATCACCGTCGGCGGCGTGCCGTGGCGTTTCGAAAAAACCCCGGGCGCGCTTGTGCCGGGCACGCCGCCCGGCGCAGATACCGAGATTGTCAAGGCCCGCGGCTGGGCCGCGCTGGAGGTTTAGGCGATGTCCGGCGTCGGCGTGCGCAACCTCGTCAAAAAGTATGGCGCAGTCACCGCCGTCGACGGGATCAATCTCAATATCGCGGAGGGCGAGTTCATCGTCCTGCTTGGCCCGTCCGGCTGCGGCAAGACCACCACGTTGCGTTGCATCGCCGGTCTTGAGGAGGTCACGGGCGGCGAAATCGCGATGGGCGACCGTATCGTTTCTTCGCCGCAGTTTTCGCTGCCGCCGGAGAAACGCGAGATCGGCATGGTGTTCCAGTCCTATGCGATCTGGCCCCACATGACGGTGGCGGAGAACGTCGCGTTCGGGCTCAAGCTCAAGAAGCTGCCGAAGGATCAAATTCGCGAACGCGTCGACAAGGCGCTGGCGACCGTCGGCCTCGCCCAATACGGCGACCGCGGCGCCAGCCAGCTTTCCGGCGGCCAGCAGCAGCGCGTCGCGCTTGCTCGCGCCATCGTGCTCGAGCCCGGTGTGCTGCTGTTCGACGAGCCGTTGTCGAATCTCGACGCCAAGCTGCGCGAAAGGATGCGTTTCGAGCTGCGTCAGCTTCAGAAACGCCTCGGCATCACCTCCATCTATGTCACGCACGACCAGCAGGAAGCGATGGTGATCGCCGACCGCGTCGTTCTGATGAACCAGGGGCGCATCGACCAGATCGGCTCGCCCGTTGAAATCTATCAGCGCCCGGCCTCGCGCTTCGGCGCGGAATTCATCGGCCTTGCCAATATCATCGAGGCGACGGTTGTCGAATCCGGTGCGACGCCGCGGGTCAGGCTGCCGGGCAATCTGGTGCTCGAGAGCGCGACCGGTGGTTACAAGGCGGGCGATAAAGTTGACGTCATGTGCCGGCCGGAAGACCTGCACGTCTCGGCGGACAAGCTCGACGGTTCGAATGTCTTCCCCGCCAAGATCCAGAGCACTTTTTTCCTCGGCAATCTCGCCGATGTCTATGTGTCGGTGGGTCCATTGACGATGCGCGGCCAGCTCAGCCCGCCGGAATTTTGGCAGGTTGGCAAGGATGTCTGGGTCCGGATTCCACGCGAAAAGATCGTGTTGCTCGCGCCGAACGCGGCCGCGGAGAAGGCCGCATGAGCTACCTCCCTAAAGGCACGCCGGTGCCGCAGCCGAATCCGGATGATCAGCCCTATTGGGATTATTGCGCCAAGCGCGAGCTGCGCTTCCAGCGCTGCAAGGCATGCGGACGCTTCCGCCATCCGCCGATGCCGGCTTGCGGCAAATGCGGTTCAACCGAAACGGAATGGGCGGCGGTTCCGGGCACCGGCAGCGTCTTCACCTATACGATCGTGCATCACCCGACGCACCCGGCGCTCAAATCGGCGGTTCCGTTCAACGTCGTTGTCGTCCATCTCGACCAGGCCGATGACGTGCGGATTGTCTCCAACGTGATCGATGCAAAGCCCGAGGAGATCGCGATCGGCCTGCGTGTCGCGCTGGTCTGGGACGAGATCGAAGGCGGCATGTTCCTGCCGCGCTTTCGCAAGGCGTAGTTTGCAATGACAGAAGTTCATAGTGGCGGAAACTGGGGCCGCTGGGGCAAGGACGACGAGCGCGGAGCCGCTAATTTCATCTCCGCCGAACGCATCCGCGATGCGGCATCCTCGCTGGTGCGTACCGGCAAGGTCTACAGCCTCGCGATCCCGCTCCAGAACGACAACGTGCCGGTGCTGCCGCCGCGCTCGGCGCCGCAGCATTTCATGCGAATCGACGGCGGCGACTACGCCGCGGGACTTAAGCGCAAGGGCGGATTCCAGACCAGCGACGACTATATCTCGCTCGGAACGCACACAACGACGCACATCGATGCGCTCGCTCACGTCTGGTACGACGACAGGCTCTACAACGATTTCTCCGCCAATACCGTGCGCAGCAACGGCGCCAAGCATTGCGGCATCGACAAGCTCGTTCACCTGGTCGGCCGCGGCGTGTTGCTGGATCTCTGCCGCCATCGCGACGTGACGCCTCTGCCGCGCGGGGAAGTCGTCACGTCGGCACATCTTGAAGCTTGCGCCGAAGGGCAGGGGATCGACATCCGCGAGGGCGATATCCTGCTGGTGCGTACCGGCTGGATGGACGTGTTCAAGAAGGAGGGTCGCGAGGCCTTCTTCAAGGGCGAGCCGGGCATTGGCCGCGACGCTGCCGAGTGGATCGGGAAGAAGGGCATTGCCGCCGTCGGCGTGGACAACTGGGGCGTCGAGGTCATTCCGGTCGAGGGCGACATTCCCGGTCCCGTGCACCGTCGCCTGATCCGCGATTACGGCGTCTATCTCATGGAGCTCTTCACTCTCGACGAGCTCGCCGCCGACCGTGTTTACGAGTTCCTCTTCGTCGCGGCGCCGTTGCGCATCACCGGCGGGGTCGGCAGTCCGCTCAATCCGTTGGCCATCGCATGACCGCGCCTTTCCCACACCCGCAAAGCGTCCGCGCGAGCTTTGCCGATCGCACCGCGATCGTGGGCGTCGGCGAAACCGAATACGCCAAGCACGGCGGCATCACCGATCGCACCGAATTCGCGTTGTGCTGTGAGGCGATCCGCAAAGCGGCCGACGACGCCGGCATCAATGTCAAGGAGATCGACGGCTTCTCGACTTATGCTGCGGAGCGCCACGAGCCGGTCCAGGTCCAGGTTGCGCTTGGCATCCCCGAGCTGCGCTGGTCGAACATGGTGTTCGGCGCCGGCGGCGGCGGCTGTTCCGGCGCGGTGATGAACGCGGCGATGGCGGTTTACGCCGGACTTTGCAAATACGTCGTGGTTTGCCGCTCTCTCGCGCAAGGCCAGTACGAACGCTACGGGCTCTATCGTCCGCGCCCTGCCGGCGGCTCCTACATGTCGCCGTTCGGCCTGATGACGCCGGCGCAGATGGTGGCGCTCACCTTCCGCCGCCACATGTATCAGCACAATACGCCCGCCGATGTACTCGCGCACGTGGCGGTGACCTTCCGGGAGCATGCGCACCGAAATCCGCGCGCATTGATGGCCGGCAAGCCGCTCACCCTCGAGATGCATCAGCAGTCGCGGCTGATCGCCGATCCGTTCCGGCTCTATGATTGCTGCGTCGAGACCGATGGCGCAGGTGCGCTGATTGTCACCAGCCGCGAGCGCGCCCGGGACCTCAAGCAGAAGCCGGTGCGCATCCTTGCGGCAGCGCAGGCAAGCGGCCCGAACTGGGGCCTCGGTCCGACCGGCTCTCACAACATGCCTTTCGAGGACTACGCCTCGACCAACTCGAAGCTGCTTGGCCGCATCTTGTTCGACATGGCCGGGCTGAAGCCGGGCGATCTCGATTGCGCGCAGATCTACGACGCCTTCACCGGCCTTCTGGTGATGGCACTTGAGGATTTCGGCGTCTGCCGGCCCGGCGAAGCCGCGTCCTTCATCAAGGCCGGCAATCTCGCCTGGCCGAACGGCAGGCTGCCATCGAACACGGCCGGCGGCCTCCTTTCCGAAGGTTACCTGCAGGGCCTCAACCTCGTCCTCGAAGCCGCGCGCCAGATGCGAGGCACGTCCACTGCGCAGGTTAAGGACGCCGAAACCTGCCTCGTCACCTCCGGCGGCGCGCTCGCGCACAAGAGCGCGCTCATCCTTGCGAATTGAGTTTGGAAATGCCTGACCTTCAACGCCTGAAACAGATCAAGGACCGCGCCGTCGTTTGCGGCGTCGGCGCGTCGCAGCAGGGCACTTTTCCGGATTCTGATCCGTATACGCTTGCCATCCAGGCGTTTCGGAACGCGCTCGACGATTGCGGCATCAAGAAGAGCGAGATCGATGGCCTCATCGTGCAGGGGCCGGGAAATGTCAGCTTCGTACGCATGGGCGAGATGCTGGGCATCAATCCGGTCGTCGGCGCGAATTTCGATGTCGGCGGCCTCGCCACCGGTCCGCTGATGCAATACGCCGCCATGCTGATCGCGACCGGCATGTGCGAAACCGTCGCGCTGCTCTACGGCAATGCGTCGCGCACCGAAGGCCGCAAGTTCGGCGGTGACACCACCGTCACGCCCGGCCGCGAATACTCGAGCGCGTTTTATTATTACGGCCTTACCTCGCCGGGCGCGGCGAGCGCCTTCCAGGCGCGGATGCACTTCGAAACGTACGGCTCGACCAGCGCGCAGCTTGCCGCGGTGCCGATCGCGCAGCGCAAGCACGCCATTCTCAATCCGCATGCCATCAAGAAGGAGCCGCTGACGGTCGAGAAGCACCAGGCGTCCAAATTCATCTGCGAGCCGCTGCATGTATACGATTATTGCCTGATCAACGACGGCGGCGTTGCCGTGATCATGACGACGCCGGAGCGTGCCCGCGATCTGAAGAAGAAGCCGGTCTATGTCGCCGGCGTGGGCCGCCAGGACACCTATCGCGGCTCGTCGATCCCGAACGCCAGCCTGTGGCGCGAGACGATGCCGAAGGCCGCCGAGATGGCCTACGGCATGGCGGGCGTCACCCGCGACGACATCGACGCGCTGATGATCTACGACAGCTTCTCCATCAACATCTGGTTTTCGCTGGAGAATTTCGGCTTTTGCAAGGTCGGCGAGGCCGGCGACTTCACGCAGGGCGGCCGGATCGAGCTCGGCGGCGCGCTGCCCGTGAACACGCACGGCGGCCATCTGTCCGAGAGCTACATGCAGGGCTGGCTGCATCAGGTCGAGGCGGTGCGCCAGCTTCGCGGTGAGTGCGGCCCGCGCCAGGTCAAGAACTGTGAGGTCGTTCAGTACATCTGCCGCGGCAATCTTGCGGCCACCATGATCTATCGGAACTAGAACCGTGGACTACAAAAAGCCCCTGCCGACCATCACGCCGCTCGAGCGGCCGTTCTGGTCCTACGCGAAGAAGCACGAGCTGCGCGTGCAGCGTTGCACCGCCTGCGGCCGCTTCCGCTATCCGGCCTCGCCGGTCTGTGCCGACTGCGATAGCGATGCCTATGAATGGGCGAAGGTCAGCGGCCGCGGCAAGATCGTCTCCTGGGTGGTGTTTCACCGCTGCTACTTCCCGTCCTTCGAGAAGGAAATCCCCTACAACGTCGCGATGGTCGGCCTCGATGAAGGCCCGATCATGATCAGCAACATCCTCGCACCGAACGACAAGCTCAAATCAGGCATGTCCGTCGAAGTGATCTTCGAGGACGCCACACCCGACATCTCGATCCCGAAATTCAGGCCGACCGCCACATGACGAAGCTCTATTCCTTGCCGCTCGAGCAGCGCGTGCTCGGGCCGATTCTGGCCGAGAAGGCCCGCACCGAAGGCACGCGCCCCTACATGACGGTGGACGACCGGACCTATTCGTTCGCCGAAACCGACCGCATGGTGCGCCAGCTCGCGCGCGGGCTGAAGCAGGCCGGCGTGCGCAAGCAGGACAATGTCACGATGCTGCTGCCGAACAGCGCGGAATTCGTGCTGACCTGGTACGCCTGCTGTGTCGTCGGCGCGGTGTTCGTGCCGATCAACCCGACCTATACCGGCTTCATGCTCGACTATATTCTCAAGGACAGCGCGACGCGTTGCCTTGTGATCGACCGCACGCTGGCGCCGCAGCTTCTCAGCGTCCCGCATGAAACACTCAAGAAGCTCGACTGGGTTGCAGTCGTCGGCGGCACCAAAGATTTGACGATGCATCCGGGGCCCGGCCGCTATTTCGATTACGCCGAGCTGTTCCTGAACGGCGCCGAGGAACCGGAAGTGCCCTGCACGTTCCGCGACATCCACAGCGTCATGTACACCTCAGGGACCACCGGCCCGTCGAAGGGCGTCATCATTCCCAATGGTCATTTCTTCGCATCGGCGCAGACCTTCCTGCGCGCTTCGGCGCTCAGCCGCGACGACGTCCTGTTCACGCCGCTGCCGCTGTTTCATGGTCTCGCCAGCCGCCTCGGCGTGTTGCCGGCGCTGATGGTCGGCGCCCATGTCGTGATCGCCGACAAATTCAGCGCAACGCAATTCTGGAAGCAGGTCACCGAATGCGGCGCGACCTTCGCGCACACGATCTTCACCCTGCCGCCGATTCTCAAGGCACAGCCGCCGTCGCAGTGGGACCGCGCGCACAAGCTGCGCGCAATGTACAACGCCAACTCCGACCCCGAATTTGAGAAGCGCTTCAACGTGCGGCTGATCGAGGCTTATGGCCTCACTGAGACCGGACTCACCATTTACACGCCGTGGCCGGAGCGCCGTGAGGGCTCCTGCGGCAAGGCCGGCGAGGACTGGGACATCCAGATCGTCGACGAGAACGGCCTGCCGGTCCCCGATGGCGAAACCGGCGAGCTGGTGGCGCGGCCAAAGCTGCCTTCGATCATGATGGACGGCTATCTCAACAAGCCCGAGGAGACGCTGCGCACCATCAAGAACTTGTGGTTCCACTGTGGCGACTACGCGCGCCGTGATGCCGACGGCTATTTCTACTTCACCGGCCGCAAGAAGGAGCGCATCCGCCGCCGCGGCGAGAACATCTCCGGTTACGAGGTCGAGCGCATCGTCGGCATGCATCCGGACGTTGCGGAGGTTGCCGCGGTCGCACATCCGGCGGACGCCGGCGAGGACGACGTGCGCTGCGTCATCATCCAGCGTGCCGGCGCAAGGTTGACGGCCGAAGCTCTGATGGATTGGCTGCAGCCGCGCATGCCGTATTTCATGCTGCCGCGCTACATCGAGTTCGTCGACGACATGCCGCGCACGCCCTCGGCCAAGATCGAGAAATACAAGCTCGTCGAAGCCGGTCTCTCGGCCGCTGCCTGGGACCGCGAAAAGGCCGGCTACAAAATCGAACGCAACGTCGCGAAGAAACAAGCATGACACCGCTTTGCCGCACGCTCGGAATTGCGCAGCCCATCATTCAGGCGCCGATGAACTGGGCGACCGATGCCCGTCTCGTCGCCGCCGTTTCCAATGCCGGCGGTCTCGGCGTGCTCGGTCCGAATGCGGGTGATGAGCCGATTTCGACCGACGTCAATGCCGTCGGCGAGCGGCTGCGCCGCCAGATCCAAGCTGCGCGGCGGCTGACCACGCGGCCTTTCGCGGTCAACGTCCCGATCGGACGAGGCGGCAATCGCCCTTACAGCGACCGCTCGATCGAGGTGCTGATCGAGGAAGGCGTGCGCATCGCGATCATCGTCACCGGCAGCCCCGAGGTCTACACCGGAAAGCTCAAGGCGGCAGGCATCTTTGTGATTCATGCGGTGGCTTCCGTGAAGCACGCACTGAAGGCGCAGGATTGCGGCTGCGACGCGGTGGTCGCCGAAGGCTTCGACGCCGGCGGCCATAGCGGCCACGATGAAATTCCAACGGCGACACTCGTTCCCCAGGTGGTCGATACCTGCAGAATTCCCGTCATCGCGGCCGGCGGCTTCGTCGACGGCCGCGGCGTTGTCGCCGCGCTCGGTTATGGTGCGCAGGCAGTCTACATGGGCACGCGTTTTATGGCGACGGTCGAGTGCCCGATTCACGACAACGTCAAGCAGGCGCTTGTTCGCGCGCTCGACACCGGCACCGTCTCGTGGGGCCGCAAGACCGAGATCGCGCGCACGCTGCGCAACGACTTCACCGCGCGCTACCTCGCGCTCGAGCATTCCGGCGCGACGCGCGAGGAGTTGCATGCCTTCATTGCCGACTACAACAAGGCGGGAGGTGGGCGTCGCGTCGCCGGCCTTCGCGGCGGCGACCTTGCCCAGGGCGAGGTCTATGCCGGCGCCAGCGTCGGGCTGATCCGCGACATCCTGCCGGCGGCGGAGGTGATCGCGCGCGTCATGAATGAGGCGCGCGCTACCGCCGAACGGGTCCACAACATCCTGAAAACCGAAAATATCAGGGAGAACGCGCGTGTCTCTGCGTAACCGCATTGCCGTCATCGGTGTCGGCACCACTGCCGCCGGCACCATGCCCGGCAACGACGCCTACGACCTCGGTCTTTATGCCTTCAAGCGCGCGATGGACGATTGCGGCATCAAGCGCCCGCAGATCGACGGGCTGATCGTCAACCGGATCCCCGATTATCAGCGCTTCGCCGAGATCGCCGGCATGGACCCGCGCTTTGCGCTGGTCACGCCCGGCCAGGGTCGCATGTCGGGCAACTCCATCCAGATCGCCGCGGCCGCCATTGAGGCCGGCCTCGCCCATACCGTCGCGCTCGTTTACGGCAACAACGGCAAGTCGGCCGGCGACAAATACGGCGGTGAAACCGACCGCTATGGCGGCGGGGGCATTGGGCCGTGGTTTCCCTATGGCATGACCTCGCCTGGCGCCGCGCACGCCGTGATGTTCCAGCGCCACATGCACCTTTACGGCACCAAGAGCATCGACCTGGCGCAGGTTTCGGTCGCGTTCCGCAAGCACGCCGTGCTCAATCCTGATGCGGTGATGAAGAAGCCGATCACGGTGGAGGACCACCAGAATTCCAAGTTCGTCGCCGAGCCGCTCCATCTGTTCGACTACTGCCTGATCAATGACGGCAGCGTCGCGCTGATCGTCACCACCGCCGAGCGCGCCAGGGATTTCCCGAAGAAGCCTGTTTACGTGCGGGGTTTCGGCGTTTCGACCAAGCTGGTCAACTCGTCGCTGCCGCCGGAGGACTTCTGGTATGCACCGATGCAACAGGTCGCCAGGCAGGTCTACGAGATGGCCGGCGTGAAGCACGACGATCTCGACGGCCTGATGATCTACGACAACTTCTCGCCGACCGTGCTGTTCACGCTCGAAGGCTTCGGCTTCTGCAAGCAGGGTGAAAGTGGCGCCTTCGTCCACGGCGGCAGGCTCGAGCTCGGCGGCCAATTCCCGTCGAACACCGACGGCGGCCATCTCTCGAATTCCTACATGCAGGGCTGGGCGCTCAACGCCGAGGCGGTGCGACAGCTGCGCGGTGAGTGTGGAGCGCGGCAGATCAAGGGCGCGAAGGCCATCCAGTACATGTGCGCCGCGCCGCTGGTGAGTTCGATCATTTACGGGACGGAACTGCAATGAGCACCGCAGAAGCCTATACCAAACCGCTGCCGCGCATCGACGAACGCAACAAGCCGCATTGGGACGGCAACGCCGCGCATGAGCTGCGGGTGCAGCGCTGCGAGGACTGCGGCACGCTTCGTTTCCCCGCCAGCCGCTGGTGCGCGCATTGCCTGAGCGAGAAGACCTCGTGGCAGAAGGTCAGCGGCAAGGGGACGGTGTGGTCGTTCTGCGTCTTCCACCGCGCCTATTTCAAGGGCTTCGAGCCGGATCTGCCCTATGCGGTCGTGCTGGTCGCGCTCGACGAAGGCCCAAAAATGTACAGCAACCTCATCGGCGTGCCGCGCGACAAGATCAGGATCGGCATGAGGGTGCGGGCGGCGTTCGAGAAGGTCACGGACGACGTGACGCTGGTGAAATTCGAGGAGGACAAGTGATGCGCGCGATGGTCGTCAGCAAGCCGGGCGGGCTCGACGCGCTCGTGATGTCGGACATCCCGGTGCCGCAGATGCGGCGGAACGACGTGCTGATCCGGGTCGAGGCCTGCGGCGTGTGCTTCCACGACGTCGTGACGCGCAACGGCACGCTCAAGCGCGGCGTTGAAATGCCGGTGGTGCTTGGCCACGAAGTCTCTGGAATCGTTGAGAAAGTCGGCCCTGAGGTGCGGGATTTCAAGCCCGGCGACCGGGTCGCGACCGCGCAGCGCCGCCATATCTGCGGCAGCTGCAAATACTGCCGCACCGGCCGGGAGACGGCCTGCGACGAGCGCGAGTTCCTCGGCGATATGGGCCTCAACGGCGGCTATGCCGAGTTCGTGTGTGTCGAGGACGACAATGTCGCGATCGTGCCTGACGAGGTGCCGCTCGATCACGCCTCGATCGTCGCCTGCGCGATCGGCACCGAGCTCAACGCCATCCGCGAAGTGGCGAACGTCCAGCCCGGCGACAAGGTTCTGGTGACCGGCGCTGGCGGCGGCCTTGGCATTCACGGCATCCAGATTGCGCGCCTCGCCGGGGCCTTTGTCGTCGCGGTGACGACATCCGAAGCCAAGGCGAAGCTGATCAAGGATGCCGGCGCACACGAGGTGATCCTCACCAAGCGCGGAGAGGATTTCTCGGACAAGGTCAAGAAAGTGACCGACGGCGAGGGCGTCGACGTCGCGATCGACAATGTCGGCAGCGTGCTGTTCCAGCCGACGCGCCGCAGCCTCGCCATGAGCGGGCGCTGGATTTTCGTCGGTCAGCTCACTGGCGATTTCGTGCAGCTCAATCCGGCCCAGCTCTTCCTGCGCGGCATCTCGATCCACAGCGCCAAGAGCACCTCGCGCAAGCAGCTTCAGGACAGTCTCGATCTTGTGCGCCGCGGACTGGTGAAGCCGGTCATCACCGGCGTGCTGCCGCTCGAGAAGGCGGCCGAGGCGCATCGCGAAGTGGAGAGCGGCCACTCGACCGGCCGCATCCTGCTCAAGCCCGGCCCGTGACCGCTGTTTCGGAATCACGTCAATCGGTTCGCGCGACGGGAATTCGCGTCGTCGCGGTGAGCGTGCTCATCAATGTCATCAGCCAGTTCTACCGTAACGCCCACGTCGTGGTGGCGCCCGACATCATGGCCGATACCGGCGCGACTGCGCAGACGCTCGGCTATCTCTCCGGTGCGCTGTTCGTGACGGCGGCGATCCTGCAAATCCCGGCCGGGCTTCTGCTCGACCGCTACGGCCCGCGCCGGACCATGCCGTTCATGCTGCTGACCGTGGTCGTCGGCTCGGTGATGTTCGCGCAGGCCGAGACGCCGGCAGGGCTGATCCTGTCACGCATCGTCATGGGGGTCGGCGTCGCGGCGATCGGCATGGGCGCGATCGTCGCGTCGACGCGCTGGTTCACGCCGGCCTATTTTGCCACGGTGGTTGGGATAATCCTCGGCCTGAGCTATCTCGGCACGATCGGGGCGACCGCGCCGATGGCCTGGGCGTCCCATATGATCGGCTGGCGCAACAGCTACATCGTCGTCGCTTTCTTCACCGGGGCGCTGGTCATCGCGACGCTGCTGTTCGTGCGGGACGCGCCTGCCGGTCACGCGTTTCACGACCGCGCCCCCGAGAGCCTTGCGATGGCCTGGAAGGGCGTGCGCGATATCCTGGCCGTGCGTGAGCTCTGGCCGCTGCTGGTGCTGGCCGGCACCGCCTATGCCGTCGTCAGCTGCATCCTCGGCCTGTGGGGCGGCGCCTACCTTTACGATATTTACGGCCTTGACCCGGCTTCGCGCGGCAATGTCATGATCTGGTTTCCGGTCGGCATGCTGATCGGTAATTTCGTCATCACCCCGCTCGACCGCATTCTCGACACGCGCAAGCGCATCATCATGACTTGCGCGGCCGGCACCGCCGTCATTTTCCTGCTGCTCGCCTGGCAGCCGCGCATGCCGCTCGTCGCGGTAACGATCGCCTTCGCGCTTATCGGCCTTCTCACCGCCTACACGACCGTCATCATTGCCCACGGCCGCTGCTTCTATCCCGACCGCCTGATGGGTCGCGGCGTCACCGTGGTGAATACCGCGGTCCTCGCCGGCGCCGGCGTGATGCAGGCGCTGACGGGCCTGGTTGCCGGGATCATGGCGCCGGGTGCGTCCAATCTTTCGGTCGATATCTATCGCGTCATCTTCATGCTGCTGGCGATCATTCTCGCTTTCTCGCTGTTCGTTTACCGCCGCTGCCCCGATGTGCCGCCGAGCCAGGGTGCGCACGACGCAGCGGCCGCCTCTACCGCATAAGGAGATTGTCCGTGGGTAAGATTCAGGTCGAAACGCTGACTGACATCAAGGCCGAGCTGGGAGAAGGACCGCTGTGGTCGGTCGAGGAGCAGGCGCTCTATTGGATCGACGTCATCCAGCGCAAGGTCTTTCGCTACGATTACAGGACGAAGAAGGCGGAGACCTTTGCCGTCTCCGGCATGCCCGGCTGCATCGCTAACCGCGAGGGCGGTGGCATCATCGCGGCGTTCCGCACCGGGCCGGCGCTCATCGATCTGGAAAAAGGCCAGGAGCAGAAGCTGCCGAGCAGCATTGATTTCGGCAAGGAACGCTTCAATGACGGCAAGGTCGACCGTCGCGGCCGATTCTTCGCCGGCACCATGGACAAGACGATGAAAGAGCCGATCGGCGGACTTTATCGGATCGACAAGGACCATAACGTGACGCGCGTCGCTGACGGCATCTGCCTGTCGAACGGCATCGCCTGGAGTCCCGACAACCGCGTCCTGTATCACTGTGAGTCGCGGCCGGGTCTCATCTATGCCTACGACTACGACATCGACACCGGCACGCCCACCAATCGTCGTGTCCACATCGATTTCGCTCAGAAAGGCCACCATTGCGACGGCTGCACGGTGGACGCCGAAGGTTTCCTCTGGGTTGCCGAGGTGAACTCGGGCCGGATCGGCCGCTATGCGCCGGATGGCCGCCGGGTCGGCGAGATCGAAGTGCCGACGAGCCGCGTATCGAGCGTGATGTTCGGTGGTCCGAACCTCGACCTGCTGTTCATCACGACGATGTATTACAACCTCAAGCCGGAACAACTTGCGACGCAGCCGCTTGCTGGCCGTCTCTTCGTCGCGCAACCCGGCGTCAAGGGCCTGCCCGAACATCCTTATGCCGGCTGACACCGGCTTGCGGAGACATTCATGGACTTGAAAATCGAAGAGGCACGCTCGCTGGTCGAGAGCGTGATGATGGCGCTCAAGCACACGAAACGGGAGGCCGAGATCATCGCCGACCACCTGATCGATTGCGAACTGCGCGGCGTGCAGTTCGGAGGCTTGCCACGCGCGCTTTCCATCGTCGAGCGCATTCAGGGCCGGCCGGACCGGCGGGTGCCGATCAAGGTGACGCGCGAGACGCCGGTGTCGGCTTTCATCGAGGGAGGCGACCAGGCCGGCTATCTCGTCGCGCATCGCGCGACCGAGCTCGCCGTCGAGCGCGCCAAGAAGAACGGCATCGGCATCGCCGGCGCCAACGACACCTGGTACACCGGCATGTTCTCCCATTATCTCGAAATGGCGGCCCGCGAGGACCTCGTCTCGATGGCGGTCGGCAATGCCTATCCTCGTGTCGCGCCTTACGGCAGCACCGAGGGTCGCTTCGGCACCAATCCGATCGCGTTCGGGTTTCCCAGCAACGGCGATCCGATCATCTGGGACATCGGCACCGCGGGCATTATGGCAGGCGAGGTTGCGCTCGCGCTGCGCACCGGCACGCCGCTGCGCGAGGGTGCGGCCTACGACGAGCATGGCAACCCGACGCGCGACGCGGCAGCCGCAGGGCGCGGCGCCTACACGGTTTGGGGCGGCGCCAAAGGCTCCGGGCTGGCGATGTGCGTGCAGATGCTCGGCATGATGTGCAACACGTTGCCGTTCCCGCCGCCGCTCGCGGGCTGCGGCTTCATCATCCTCTGCATGAGTCCGACGATGTTCATGGACCTCGCCGTCTTCAAGAAGAACGTGTCGGACTATGCCCAGGCGGTCCGTAGCGCGAGGCCGGTTGACCCGGCGAAACCGGTGCGGATGCCGTTCGACCGTTCCGCGGAAACGCGCCGCAAGACCCTGGCGCGCGGCACCATCGAGGTGCCGGAGGGGGTCTATGAGAAGCTCGTCGCGGTGGCCAAAGGTGGGAAGGAGGCCGCGGCCTCGGGCCGGCGTTAGTTAGCGCCGGCATTGGCCGCATCCGGCACCGACTAGCGCCTCGGCTGGTCGAGGCGGAACACCATCTGGGTCGGCCGAACGAAGCGCAGCGCGATCAGCAGGACCGACATCACCATCACCATGTAGATGACGGCCATCGCGTCGATCGAGTAGACCGGGCGAACGCCACCGGCGAATACGTTGTAATAAAGCGCGACGACGAGTGTCTGCGAGCCGCCGCCTGCCATCAGGAACGCCAGCTCGAAGTTCGAGATGGTGTTCACCAGCACCAGCAACCCCGCTGTCAGTATGCCGGGCACCATCAGCGGCAGCAGGACGCGGCGAAAGATCTGCAGCCGCGTCGCGCCGAGCATTGAGGCGCTCCACTCGAGGTTGAGGCTGATCTGCTCGAAAAACGGCAGGAGGACGAAGATTGCGAGTGGCACCATCGGCACCAGCACGGCGAGGATCACGCCGGGGATCGTGCCGCCAACCCCGAATTTGTAGAGCGTGGTTGCGAGGGGGATGCCGTAAGTCATCTGCGGAATCAGCAGCGGCAGAAAATACAGCAGCAGGAGCACAGGCTTGGCCCGAAAATTCCGCCGCGCCAGGATGTAGGCGGCCGGAAATCCGATCACCAGCGCGATGAAAACCACCGCCAGTGCGATGAACAGCGTGATCAGCAGGACGTGGTCGAGCTCGAAATTGGTCCACGCATAGGTGAACCAGTCGGTCGTGAAGGCCGGCGGCAACGGCTTGCCAAACCAGCGCTTGGCGAACGCGCTCACCACAACGTGGCTGACGATGCCGGCCAGGTTCAGAATGAACCCGAGCAGGAAAACATAGACGATCAACTGCCAGGTGCGGCCGCGCGTCATGGCATCACCGTTTCCCGACGCCCATGGTCGTGACCACGGTCATGCGCCGCCGCACCAGGACGATGACGATCAGTGCGGCCAGCTGGCACAAGCCCATGATGACGGCGATCGCCGATGCATAAGACATGTCGTACTGCTCGAAGGCCTGCTGATAGGCGGCGATCGAGATGGTGCGCGTCGAGCCGGCAGGTTGGCCGACCATCACCGCGGACGGAAATACCGCGAAGCTCATGACGAACACCAGCGCGAAGGCGATCACCAGGCCGGGCGCGATCAGCGGCAGCATTACGCGGCGGAAAATCGTCCACGGGCCCGCGCCGAGCATGCGGGCCGAGCTTTCGAGGCTCGGGTCGATGCCGGAAATGTAGCCGAGCAGCATCAGGAAGCAGAACGGGAAGTTCTGCATGAACAGCGAGAGGATCACGCCGATGAAATTGTGCGTGAGCTCGAGCGGCTCCTGGATCAGGCCCGCGCCGAGCAGCATCTGGTTGAGCCAGCCATTGGTGCCGTAGAAGCCGAGAATGCCCTCGGACAGGAAGATCACGCCGAGCGAGATCGGCAGCACCAGGATCGTGGTGATAGTGCGCTCGGCCCAGACGCCGCGCCGCATGTTGTAAGCGAAGAACAACGCGAACAGCACGACCGCGATGCTGTTGGGCAGCGCAAGCTCGAAGGTCGTCGCAATGGTTTTGTACTGGTAGGCATCCGTGAAGAACGAGACGTAGTTCTTGAGGCTCCACGCCGGACCTTTAGGCGGCTGCAGGCTGGCGTAGATTCCGTACATGAACGGATAGACGAACATCACCAGGACATAGAGCAGGGACGGCGCGAGACAGAGCATCGCGACCAGGTCGAGTTCGCTGCGGTCGTCGGTTCGCGCGCGCGCCATTCGGTCACTCTCGGCGCAGAAGGACGAGCTTGTCGGCGGGAAGCGTGATGTCGATCGCATCGCCAGGCGCGATCTTCTTGGGCGTGCGCAGCCACAGGCGGCCCTGGCCTTCAGTCATCACCGCGGCCTCGATCTCGCGGCCGAGATACTCGACCAGCTCCACCTTGCCGCGCAGCACGTTCTTGCCGTCAGCGGCGGCGCCGACCTCGACGTCGTCGGGGCGGATGGCGAGGACCGCGTCCTGCCCCGCCGTAAAGCCGTCGCCGGCGCGCGAACGCAGGGTGCCGCCCTTGGTGGTGAGGGTCACATGCCCGTCGGCCGTTGGTCCCAGGGTGACGTCGAAGAAATTGCGGAAGCCCATGAAGTCCGCGACAAAGACATTGGCCGGCCGGTCGTGAATGTCCTGCGGCGTGCCGACCTGCATCAGGACGCCCTCGCGCAGCACGACAATGCGGTCCGACAGCGACAGCGCCTCGGCCTGATCGTGGGTCACGTAGATCGACGTCAGCCGCAGCCGCGAATGCAGCTGCTTGATCTCCGCGCGCATTTCGACGCGCAGCTTGGCGTCGAGGTTGGAGAGCGGCTCGTCGAACAGCATCAGCCGCGGGTGCAGCACCAGCGCGCGCGCGATCGCGACGCGCTGCTGCTGGCCGCCGGACAACTGGCCCGGATAGCGCTCCTCATAGCCCGAGAGCCGCACCAGGCCGAGCATCGTGCCGACCCGTTCCTTGATTTCCTCGGCCGGCCGGCGCTGCAGCGACAGGCCGAACGCGACATTGTCGAACACGGTGAGATGCGGAAACAGCGCGTAGTTCTGGAACACCATGCCGAAGCCGCGCTTCTCGGGCGGCAGGTCGTCGATGCGCTGGTCGTCGAGCCAGATCTCGCCCTCGGTCGGCGGCACCAGGCCGGCGATGATGCCGAGCGCCGTCGACTTGCCGCAGCCGGACGGGCCGAGGAACGTGACGAATTCGCCGCCGCGGATCTCCAGCGGAAGGCGGTCGAGCACCGTCTTGCCGCCGTAGCGCTTGGTGATCGAGACGCGCAGCTTGTTGATGGAATCGATCATGGCATGAGGAGGGAAGGGCGCGAGGGCCCAAGGGTCCTCGCGCCGGGAACGATAGCGGTGACTACTTCTTGACCTGAGCGGCGCCGACTTCGCGATCCCACTTGTCCATCGCGAAGCTGAGCTGCGACACGCCGAGCGGTGGCGAGACCTTCCACTTGGTGCCGATCTGGTCGTACTCGGGACGCCAGAATTCCTTGACGTCGTCCTGAATATTCTTGGGCGCCGAAGCGATGGTCGCGCTCTTGACCACCGGGCCGATGAAGGCGCTCCAGGTGAGCACCTGTTGTTCCGGCTTCCACATGAACTTCATCAGGTCGAGAATGATGTCGACCTGGTCCTGCGGCACGCCCTTCGGGATGCACCAGTAATGGCCGTCGACCACGAAGGTCGTGTTGTCCAGGATGGCGATCTTGGAATCCGGCGGGATCACGCTCTGCGCGCGCGGCTTCATGTCCCATTCCATGATGCCGGCGATGATCCAGCGCTGTCCCTGCGCAAATTCCTTCAGCGTGATCGCAGTGCCGGTCGGATAATACTCGATCGATTTGCCGAGCTCTTTCAGGTAGTCCCAGCTCTTGTCCCAGCCCTTTTCCGGATCGAGCGGCTTGGGGTCGTTCAGGATGAACGCGAAGCCTTGCAGGATCGCGCGACCGGGGCCGCTGTTGGCCGGGCGCGCATACATGAACCTGCCGGGATTGGCTTTCACCCAGGCCAGCAGCTCGGCTGCGGTCTTGGGCGGGTTGGGCACCTTCGACGGATTGTAGATGAACACCGGTCCGCCGGCATTGCCGACCGACGGGATGAGGAAGCCGTGGCCTTCGTCATAAAGCGCCTTGCCGGCGTCCGTGAGAAGGTCACGCGGGAAGGTCTTCTGATAATCAGGAATCGGGATGATCTGCTGGTTCTGCGCGAGCAGCGAGCCGCCGTCCTGGCCGGTCAGCACCAGATTGATGTCAAGACGTCCGGCGTCCTGCTGGGCCTTGATCTTGGCCGGCAGTTCGGGCGCGGGCGCGCGCTGAATCTTGATATCCTTGATCTTGGTGGGATTGGCCTTGGCATAGTTGCGGATGATGACTTCGGTCGAGGCGAGGTCGCCGCCGGTGTCGATGATCGACAGCGTGATCGGCTCGGCGAAGCCCGTCACCGGACATGCCGCTGCAACACCGGCGACAAGAGCCGCCGCCAGAAGATGCGACGGCTTCGCGAAAATACACATTGCGTGCCTCCCTTGCGTTTCCTGCACGGCGCAGGTTGTCAATTATTTGTAAGCTGAAGCATCGGCGGAAATGCCGCCGGCTGTCAAGCGACGACAGGACGTATTGCGCCGGAAGTGACGTTAGAGCGCCGCGCGCTGGCCGATCGCCGAGCCGGTTGTGAATTCCGCGTCCTTTTGCCGCTTCAGTGCGACGAAGGGCGGATGCCTGTGCAATTTTTCCAGCGCCGCGCGCTCAGCGTCGTCCAGCACCGGATTCTCGAATGCGCGCATATTGTCGCGGAAGTGCTGCGCGGTATCGGCGCCGACCAGGACGCAGTCGACTCCGGAACGAGAGCCGAGCCACTTCATCGCCGCACGCGCGAGCAGTCCGTCATCGTTGATGCCGGCGTCGTGGCCGAGCCGGAACAGCGCTCCCTTGATGTAGGCTTCGCGCACGACGACGCGCATGTTGAGTTTCTGCGCGTAAGGGAAAATTTCACGCTCCGGCATTTCGTCGGCGACGTTGAAATTGACGTTGAGTGTCGAGAATGCGCCGCTCGCCATCAGCGCCTTGTAGGTCGCTTCGCCGGAGAATGTATCGGCGGCGGCGAACAGGATCAGGCCTTCCTTCTTCAGCGCGGCGACGTTCGCCGCGACCTTGGCGACGAAATCCGGGTCACCTTCCAAAGCACTCCGAAGCGGACCGAGATTGAGCAGTTCCAGCCGCTCACGCCGCATCAGCTTGAGAATGCGCTGTACTTCGGTGCGGAGCAGTTCGAGATTTGTCATCCGGCGATTGCCGGGATCGTAGCTGTAGTTCATTGCCTCAGGCCGGGTCTGCACATAGACCGGGTAGGGTGGCGGCATCTCACGGAGGTTGCGGCCCAGTGCCTCTTTCTCGGAGTCGTGGGTGACATCGAAGAAATTTACGCCGGCGTCGTAGGCGGCCTTCACCAGGGCTTTGCGTTTTTCGCCGCCGAAGCCCGGAAAGATGTAGCCGGGCGTCGTTGCCTTCACGAAATCTTCGTTGAAACCGCGCGAATTGCCGTTGTCGAGATATTCATGGCCGCCGAGCGCGACCCGCGACAGTTTCACATCGCTGTTGGCAATCTGACGGAATTCCATGGCGCCTCACGCATGACATGCTGCGCGATACTTGTCAAAAATTTGTATGATTGTCAAAATCATCCACAAACCGGGGAGCGGGCGTGAAGAGCGGTGCGAAACGGAAAGATGTTCTGCCGTCGTCCGCGACCGGACGACTGAGCGACCGCGTCTATGATCACGTCGTCGGGCAGATCGTCATTGGTGTGTTTCCGGTCAACTGCCGGCTGCCGCCGGAGACGAAGCTTGCCAGCCAGCTGGACGTATCGCGGCCGGTGGTGCGCGAGGCGCTGATGCGGTTGCGTGAAGACGGCCTGGTGGCGTCGCGACAGGGTGCCGGATCGTTCGTTGTGCGGCGGCCCGCCGCGAATGTGTTCGACTTCGCGCCATTGAGCAGCATCGCCGACGTGCAACGCTGCTTTATTTTCCGTATCGCGATCGAAGGGGAAGCCGCGGCGCTGGCTGCACGCAACCACGATCCGGCTACATTGCACCGCATTGAGGACATTCTTAATCAACTCGATGACATCGTTGCCAAAGGTCCCCAGGGCCGGCTCGGCGTCGATGAGGATCTGGCCTTCCATCGCGCTATCGCCGAGGCGACCGGCAACCGTTTCTTCGTCGAGACGCTGTCGAGTCTCAAGGATCAAATCACGATCGGCATCAGCCTCAACCGCAATCTGTCCCTCATCCAGCCGCGCAATCGGATCCTCGCCGGCCAGCAGGAGCACCGCGACGTGTTCGAGGCGATTGCGGCGCGCGACGAAAAGCGTGCCCGCCGGAAGATGCGAACCCATATCGAGAATGCACGCAAGCGTGTGTTCGAGGCCGGTTAGCGGGCTTGCGTTGGGCACTGCGCTCTCCCGTTGCGGGGCGGGTTTGGGGGAGGGAATCTGGGACTCTCGATAAGACGTGCCTCCTCATCCGGCACGCGTTCCGCGTGCCGACGCTCCGATAGGAAGAAGTAAAAGAAGAGCAAATCGGAGACTCGATCTCAGACAGACATGGTCTAGAAGTCATTCGCCGAAGCTGTTGAGATCAGAGCGCCGGATTTCTTGCGGTGACGTAGACTTGCTTGGCGGTTTTCGCGACGTCCTGCAGGTGTCCCGACGCATCGACTTCGGTCCAGGACAGCCGCCCGATATTGCTCCCGGCCTGTTGCCGGACCACCCTTTCATCGGCATCCGAGGCATCATTTCGTCGCGTTCCGACACGCGATAGGCGCGTTTCAAGGTCGGCGGTCAGGAACAGCCCGATGAACGGAACCTCGCGCGAAACTGCGACCTGCTCGATGTCGTCCCGCTCGGCTTCGGATCCGAACATGGCATCGACGATGGCGGTAAACCCGGCATCGATCACCCTGGCCGCCTTGTCGGCAAGATTTTTGTAGACGGTCGCCGAGATGTCCCGGGTGTAGGCACTCGCCGGCAGGCGATCGGTCGGCGCAACGCCGAACAGCCGCTTTCTCTCGACATCGGACCGCAGCACGATGGCGCCAGGCTCGGGCAGGATGTCCGGCGCAAGCGCGCGTGCCAGCGCGGACTTGCCGGTTCCCGACAGGCCACCGACCGCCATGAGCACGCCACGGGGCTCGCCCAGGAGTCGGTCGGCGAGCTCGAAATAGGCCAGGGCGGCCTGCTCGTACGAGGCTTTCTGATCGGCGCGGGACAGGCGGGCCCGCGCTGCGGTGACTTTCGCCCGGATGGCCGCGCGGACCGACATGAACAGGGGCAACGTCGCCAGCGCATCGAGGTGCGAGTCGTCATGGGCCAGCATCAGGTAGTCGTTCAGCACGATATTGGCCGCCGGTTTTTCGCGACGGTGCAGGAGATCCATCAGCAGGAAGGCGAGGTCGTAGAAGACGTCGCCCGAGGCGACCGCCGGGTCGAACTCGATGGCGTCGAACAGCACCGGCTTGCCGGACAGCAAAACGACGTTGCTCAGGTGAAGGTCGCCGTGACAACGGCGCACGAATCCGGCCTCGCCCCGCCGCCGCAGCAGCGGGCAAAGCTGTTCGTATGTGGCCATCGACCTCTCGGTGACGGCCGCGATCCGGTCGCGGAGAAAGAGGTCGGGGCGCTCGGCAAGCTCGTTCTTGTTGCTCACGATGAAGGCGCGCAGCGAGTCAAGCCAGACCGCGGTATCGGCGGGCAACGCCTTGTTGTGGGCTGCGACCACCGTGGCGGCGAGATCGTGGGCGAGGGCGTCAGTCAGCCCCGAACGGTCGCTGATTTTGTCGAGCGTCTGTGTTTCGTCGAAACGGCACATCTCGACCGCCCATTCGACGACCTCGCCGTCTCCGCCGGGCCTGATGGCGCCGGCGCGGTCACGCGTGATCGGCATGACGCCGAGATAAATATCGGGCGCGAACGGCCGGTTGACCGCGAGCTCGGCCTCGCAGGCGGCCTTCCGGCGTTCAAGCGTCGAATAGTCGAGGAAGGGGTACCGCACGTCGCGCTTGATCTTCAAGGCGCGCTGGCCGGCGAGCAGAACGACGGCGGCGTGGGTGTCGATCCGCTCGACCGGCTGCGGCAGAACACCGGGCTGCATCAGCGCGCGGATCACGGCGTCCTGGTCGGTCATGGCGGTGAGACGAATGACGCCGTCATGGTCTAGTCCTGCTGTGGCGCCAGGATGCCGGCCGTGAGCGCCATGCGGACGAGCTCGGACAGGCTGCCCGCGCCCATCTTCGTCATCGCGTTGGCGCGGTAGATTTCGACGGTGCGCGGGCTGATCTTGAGGTCATAGGCGATCGACTTGTTCGGCAGGCCGCCGACCAGCCCTTCGAGCACCTGCCGCTCGCGGGCCGACAGCGTGGCGAGCCGCTCCAGCACCTCGGCGCGCTCGGCGTCGCGCCTTTCGCTCTGCTGCTGTGCGCTGAGCGCATTGCGGACGGACGCCAGCATCACCTCGTCGTCGAACGGCTTTTCCAGGAAGTCGGCGGCGCCGTGCGTCATGGCCTCGACCGCGAGCGGCACGTCGCCGTGCCCGGTGACCACGATCACCGGGATCGGGCGGCCCTGCTTGCGCACGTGCTTGAGCAGCTCGATCCCGCTCATGCCCGGCATGCGGATGTCGGTGACGACGCAGCCGTTGTCGAGCGAGGCAAGCGCCGAAACAAAGGCATCGGCGGATTCGAATGCCTGCACCGCCAGCCTGGCGCTCTTGAGCAGAAAGACGAGGGATTCACGCGCCGCGTCGTCGTCGTCGACGACGTAGACAACCGCCTGATCGGACATTCTCCAGGCTCCGGTCGGTCACGGCGGGCACGGTGAAGCAGAACATCGTGCCGCCGCCGGGGTTGGGCTCGGTCCAGATCTTGCCGCCGTGCGACTCGATGATGGTGCGGCAGATCGACAGGCCGACGCCCATGCCCTGCGGCTTGGTGGTGAAGAACGGGTTGAACAGATTGGCCGCCACCGCGGGCGGGATGCCCGTCCCGGTGTCGATCACCTGGAGGCACACCATGTCGTCGGCCGCCGCCCCGGACGTGATCGTGAGATGGCGGCGCGGCATCTCGGCCATCGCCTCGATCGCATTGCGTATCAGGTTGAGGAGCACCTGCTGGATCTGCACCTTGTCGGCCATCACGCGGTCGGCGGCGGGATCGAGCCGGAACTCGACGTGGACATCGTAATCCTTGACGCCGACCAGCGCGAGCGCGCTGGCCTCGTCGATCAGCTTGGTCAGGCTTTCGATCCGGCGCTCGGTTTCCCCCCGCGACACGAAGTCCCGCAGCCGGCGGATGATGTGGCCCGCCCGCACCGCCTGGTCGCCCGCCTTGGTCAGGGCGTCGCGCAGCAGCACCGACTCGTCGTCGGTCCGGTCGGCAACGAGCCGGGTCGAGCCCTTGAGATAGTTGGTGATCGCGGCGAGCGGCTGGTTGAGCTCGTGCGCCAGCGCCGACGCCATCTCGCCCATCGCGGTGAGACGCGAGATATGCACGAGCTCGGACTGCAGCTCGTGCAGGCGCGCCTCGGTATTCTGCCGCTCGGTCAGGTCGCGGATGAAGCCGGTGAAGTAGGTCTGGTCGCCGGACTTCATCTCGCCGACCGCGAGCTCGATCGGAAACGTCGCGCCGTTCTTCCGGGCGCCGACGACCACGCGGCCGGTGCCGATGATGCGCTTCTCGCCGGTCTGCTCGTAGCGTTTCAGGTAGCCGTCGTGCGCGTCGCGATAAGGCTGCGGCATCAGCATCTTGACGTTGCGGCCGATCACCTCCTCGGCGCTGTAATCGAACAGCCGCTCGGCGGCGGTGCTGAACGACTGGATGATGCCCTTGCTGTCGATGACGATCATCGCGTCCGGCACGGTGGCCAGAATGGAGCGGATATGGGCCTCGCGCGCCATGATGTTGCCGGTGACACGCACGGTCTCCGCCCGCGCGCGCAGCAGGCGCTCGCTGAGCCAGGCAACGCAGACCCCGATCAGCACGAAAATGCCGAGGCCGAACATGTCAATCGCCCTCGGCGAGGGTGGAAACAGATCCGGGTAGAAGCTGAGATAGGCGCTGGCCGCGGTGGTGAGCAGGCCCGGGCCGAATCCCCCGATCCCGCTTGCAGCGAGGACAGCCGGGATGAACAGCAGAAAGGGAATTTGGTGTCCGGCTTCAGGCAGCAGCAGCCGGACGCCGAATGCGAGCACGGCGAGCGCGATCG
>CAZNTY010000346.1:0-3024 GCA_964576085.1 uncultured Undibacter sp.
GAACATTATCCCTCCCGGCTGGGGGGTTGGGGGGCGTCCGACTGACGCGGGGTGGGGCGCGCACGCGGTCGAGATCCAGCCCCACCCGGCCGCTCGCAATGCTCGCGGCCACCCTCCCCCTTCGGGGGAGGGATAAGAAAGCCGAAGGTCATTGGGGGTGGCCGGCGCGCGCGGCCTTGAGACGGGCGAAGTTCTCGCCGGCGTGGTGCGAGGAGCGCGTCAATGGCGAAGCCGAGACCATCAGGAATCCCTTGGCGTAGGCGATCGTTTCGTACGACTTGAACTCGTCCGGCGGCACGAAACGCTTGACCTCGTGGTGCTTGCGCGTCGGCTGCAGGTATTGCCCGATGGTGAGGAAGTCGACACTGGCCGTGCGCAGGTCGTCCATCACCTGCAGAATTTCATTCCGCTCCTCGCCGAGCCCGACCATGATGCCGGACTTGGTGAACATCGTCGGGGCGATTTCCTTGACGCGCTGGAGCAGCCGCAGCGACTGGAAGTAGCGCGCGCCCGGCCGCACCGTGAGGTAGAGCGACGGCACGGTCTCCAAGTTGTGGTTGAAGACGTCCGGCTTTGCCGCGACGACGATGTCTTCCGCGCCCTGCTTGCGCAGGAAATCCGGCGTCAGCACCTCGATCGTGGTCTGCGGACACAGCGAACGGATGGCGCGGATGGTCTGCGCGAAATGCTCCGCGCCCCCGTCCGGCAGGTCGTCACGGTCGACCGAGGTGACGACGACGTGCGAGAGCCCGAGCTTTGCCGTCGCCTCGGCGACATGGCGCGGTTCGTCCGCATCGAGCGGACCGGGCAGTCCGGTCTTCACGTTGCAGAAGGCGCAGGCCCGCGTGCAGGTGTCGCCCAGGATCATGAAGGTCGCGTGCTTCTTCTCCCAGCATTCGCCGATGTTCGGGCAGCCCGCCTCCTCGCAGACGGTGACGAGCTTGTGTGCGCGCACGATATCGCGTGTCGCGACGTAGCCCGGCGATACCGGCGCCTTGACGCGGATCCAGTCCGGCTTTTTCGGCTGGGTGGTGTCCGGCCGATGCGCCTTTTCCGGATGGCGTGGATGCGCGGCTCCGATCCTGCCGTTGATGTCGTAAACGACCGCCATGGGCCCTACTTACGAGCGTGGCCGCCCACCCGCAAGGCGGCCAGTCAGGCGCCGCGGATCGCGCGCCAGATGAACAGGAAAACCACGGCGCCGATGGTCGCGCTGATGACATTGCCGATGAAATCCGGGGCAATCAGGATGCCGAGCCGCGGCAGGATGGCGCCGGCAACGATGGCGCCGATGAGACCGACGGCAATGTTGCCGAACAAGCCGCCGCGGCCACCGAGAATGACATGTGCGAGCCAGCCGGCGATCAGGCCGACGACGATCCAGGCAATAATTCCCATGATACCCCCTAGGCCGCCTTCGGCGGCATCCGATTGCTTGGAGTGGATTCCGAAATCTTGATTTCCTCCTCAGTCATGTCCGCCGGCACGTCAGCAAACAGCGGCGTCGAGAGATAGCGCTCGCCGGTATCGGGCAGCATGCAGAGGATCGTTTCCCCGGGCTTGGCGCCCTTGGCGACCTCGATCGCGCCGGCAAAGGTCGCCCCGGAGGTGATGCCGACGAAGATGCCCTCTTTCTGGGCGAGCTCGCGGCTGCATCGCATCGCGTCCGAGCCGGCAATGGTGATGATACGGCTGATTACGTTCATGTCGACCGCATCGGCGGTGATCTTCGGAATGAAGTCCGGCGACCAGCCCTGCATCGGGTGCGGCTTGAAAGCCGTGTTGGGCTTGGCCGGGGAACCATCCGGATTGCGCTCCTGCGGAGCGTGGGTGGACAGCATCGGTGCGTCGGCCGGCTCACAAACGACGATCTTGGTGTTCGGCATCTCCTTTTGCAGCACGCGAGCAACGCCCTTGAGCGTGCCGCCCGTGCCGAATCCGGTCACCCAATAGTCGAGCCGGGTGTCCTTGAAGTCGTTGATGATCTCGCGCGCCGTGGTGCGCGAATGAATGTCCGGATTGGCCTCGTTCTCGAACTGGCGGGTGAGGAACCAGCCATGCGCCTTGGCGAGCTCCTTCGCCTTATTGACCATGCCAACGCCGCGTTCGGCTGCCGGCGTGAGCACGACCTTGGCGCCAAGGAAGCGCATCAGCTTTCGACGCTCGACGCTGAAGGTCTCGGCCATGGTGACGACCAGCGGATAGCCCTTCGCGGCGCAGACCATCGCCAGGCCTATGCCAGTATTGCCGGAAGTCGCCTCGATCACGGTCATTCCCGGCTTGAGCTCGCCGGACTTTTCGGCCGCCTCGATGACGCCGAGCGCAAGGCGGTCTTTCACGGAACCAAGCGGATTGAAGGCTTCGACCTTGACGTAAAGATTGACGCCTTTCGGCGCCAGCTTGTTGATCTTGATCGCCGGTGTGTTGCCGACGGTGCCCAGGATGTTTTCAAACTTCGCCATCGCCGGTCTCACATGTTGAGGACACGCCCATAGGCGTCGAGCACGGCTTCCTTCATCATTTCCGATAGCGTCGGATGTGGGAACACGGTGTGCATCAGTTCCTCCTCGGTGGTCTCGAGGTTCATCGCGACGACGTAGCCCTGGATCAGCTCCGTAACCTCGGCGCCGATCATGTGGGCGCCGAGAAGCTGTCCGGTCTTTTTATCGAAGATCACCTTGACCAGGCCCTGGTCCTCGCCGAGCGCGATCGCCTTGCCGTTGCCGACGAACGGGAAGCGGCCGACGCGGATGTCGAGCTTCTTGTCCTTCGCGGCCTGCTCGGTGAGGCCGACCGAGGCGACCTGCGGCTGACAATAGGTGCAGCCCGGGATCATCAGCCTGTTCATCGGGTGCGGATCAAGGCCCTTGATCGCCTCGACGCAGATCACGCCCTCGTGCTCGGCCTTGTGCGCCAGCATCGGCGGCCCGGCGACGTCGCCGATGGCATAGAGGCCCGGCACGTTGGTGCGACCGAGCCCATCGGTGACGATGGTGCCGCGCTCAGTCTTCACGCCGAGCTTTT
>CAZNTY010000347.1:0-2913 GCA_964576085.1 uncultured Undibacter sp.
CGCCGCATCGCCGCCGGTTTCCCGGCGACCCGGGAGGCCGGCGCGGTTGTCGGCGCCAGAACCCCTCCCGGACGGTCCCACCATCATGACGCCTCATGAGAGCGCCCTTCGACGGACCGGACGCTTCAGACTATAATCCTATAGGAATATATGTCAATGGCCTTCTTCCCTCTCCCGCTTGCGGGAGAGGGTGGCGAGCGCGGCAGCGCGAGCCGGGTGAGGGTTTCTTTGCGACCTAGCGCCCGCACCCGCCCGATCCCCGGTCTCACTTCGCTCGCCCGGGATCGGGCACCCTCTCCCGTAAACGGGAGAGGGAAGAAAGAGCACTCAGCGTCGTCGATAAAGTTAGCGCTTCACGCCCAGCCCGGCCATGAAGGCGGCGCGGATGCGCACCGGGTCGCGGTCGGTGGTGCCGACGCCGGGCTTGTCGTCGATCCGCGCCGCGATCAGGCAAGGTCCATTACTTGGTCCGTTATTTGGGCCGCCGCCGAGCGCCTTCGCCACCAGCCGGTCGAAATCATCCTCGTCCGCCGCCCAGGCGCTGTCGGCGATGCCGCAGGCGCGCGCCGCGGCGACGAGATCGACCGTCGCGGCGCTCGCGGTCGGCTGGCCGCCGGTGATCTGGTAGAGGCCGTTGTCCCAGACGACGATGGTGAGGTTTTTCGGCGCGCGCGACGCGACCGTGCCGAGGCAGCCGAGCTGCATCAAGAGCGAGCCGTCGCCCTCGAGCGCAATGACGCGGCGCCTGGGCTGCGCGATGGCGACGCCGAGCGCGATCGGGATCGCCAGCCCCATGCTGCCGAGCATGTAGAAGTTCTGCGGCCGCTGGCCGGCAGCCCACAGGTCGAAATTGGTGTTGCCGATGCCGGCAACGACGGCTTCCTCGTGCCTGAGCTGCGCCACCAGCCGCTGCGTCAGCGCGAAGCGGTTCATCACCTTTGCGTTATGTGATGTAGTGCTCATGCGAAATCTTTACAGACCACTCCACCGTCATTCCGGACGTCGCGAAGCGGCGATCCGGAATCCAGAGGCATAAAGAAAATCAATGTAGCTGGATTCCGCGTTCGCGAGCTCCGCTCGCGCCCCGGAATGACAGTAAGGACATTGTATTGTCTGTTCATGCGGCGAACACCTTGCCGCCGGTGAGCAGCGGCGACAGGATGAAGCAGACCGGCGCCTGCGTCGCCACCGCCTGCTTGATCGAGCGGTCGACGATGAAGTCGAGCTCGTCGAGCCTCGTGATGGTGTGATGCACCACCGCGAGCGAATCCAGCACCGGCCGCATGGTGCGGCACACCAGCGCCTGGCCGAGATTGAACTCGCCGAGCACGCCGCGCTCCGACACGAACATGATGAGCGGGATCTGGCTCGGCACCACCAGCGAGGCCAGCGCGTTCGGGACGGTGCCGAAGCCGGAGGTCTGCATCAGCAGCGCCGCGCGCCGTCCGCCCATCCAGGCGCCGGTGTTGATGCCGATCGCCTCCTCCTCGCGGGTGCAGGCGAAGGTCGTGAAATCGGGATCGTCGTGCAGCGCCTTGATCAGCGGCGTGAAGACGCGGTCGGGGACGTAGGTGACGAGCCTGACGTCATTGGCCTTGAGCGTCGCCTGGATGACGGCGTGCCAGGTGTCGGGGGAGGACAAGGGAGGCCTCGGGTGAGATTGCGGGACAAAGATAGCGTGCCCATCGTGCCGCCGCCAATCCCGTCATCCTGCGGCGCGAGTGACCGCAGGTCGCGAGCCTCGAAGGATGACGGCCGAAGTGCCTCAAGAGCGGGGCCGTCGCCCTTCGAGGCTCGCCGCTAATGCGGCTCGCACCTCAGGGTGACGGAGGAAGAGAGAGCTTCGCGTTTCGGGTATTTTCAGGCACGCTGCGCCCATGACCAAGCCGCTCATGCCCGGCCACAACCTCGCGATCGACGGCGCGCGGCTGTGGGACACGCTGATGGAGACCGCGCGGTTCGGCGCCACGGCGAAAGGCGGCATCAACCGCCTCACCCTGACCGAGACCGACCGGCAGGTGCGCGACTGGTTCAAGGCGCAGGCCGAGGCGCTCGGCTGCACGGTCGGCATCGACGACATGGGCGCGATGTATGCGCGGCGGCGCGGCCAGCGCGGCGACATTCCGCCCATCGGGCTCGGCAGCCATCTCGACACCCAGCCGACCGGCGGCAAGTTCGACGGCACGCTCGGCACCCTGGCCGCGCTCGAGGTGCTGCGCACGCTGGAAGCGGCCGGCTACGAAACCTACGCGCCGGTCGAGATCGTCAACTGGACCAACGAGGAAGGCTCGCGCTTCGCGCCGGCGCTGATCGCGTCGGGCGTGTTCGGCGGCGTGTTTGAGCGCGACTGGGCGCACGCGCAGAAGGACCGCGCCGGCGTGACGTTCGGCGCGGCGCTCGCGGCGATCGGCTATCGCGGACCGGAGCGCTGCGGCGACCGCAAGTTCTCGGCGTTCTTCGAGCTGCACATCGAGCAGGGCCCGATCCTGGAGCGCGAGGCGATCGACATCGGCGTGGTCTCGGGCGTGCAGGGCGTGCGCTGGTTCGACGTGACGCTCACCGGGCGCGACGCCCATGCCGGCACCACGCCGATGACCGCGCGGCGCGACGCGCTGGTCGGCGCGGCGCGCGCCGTCCTGGCGATCGAGCAGGTCGCGCGCGACCATGCGCCGCTCGCGGTCGCCACCGTCGGCCTGGCCGAGGTCAGGCCCGGATCGCGCAACGTGGTGCCCGGCGAGGTGTTCTTCTCGATCGACCTGCGGCACCCGCAGGACGACGTGCTGGAGACGATGGAGAGCGAGATCAAGGCCGCGATCGCGCAGATCGTCGCCGAGACCGGCCTCGACGCCCATGTCAGCCGCATCTGGCAGCAGGCGCCGGTGCCGTTCCACCCCGACTGCATCGAGGCGGTGC
>CAZNTY010000348.1:0-3998 GCA_964576085.1 uncultured Undibacter sp.
CGTAAGTGATCGTCTCGATGCCGCGGTGCGGATGCCACGGGAAGCCGGCGAGATAATCCTGCGGCCGGTCGTTGCGAAAATCATCGAGCAGCAAAAACGGATCGAAGGTGGTGGTGTCACCGAAGCCGAAGGCGCGGTTGAGGCGCACGCCCGCGCCTTCCATCGTGGGCTTCGACTGCGTGATGCTTTTGACGGGACGGATGGACATGGATGGGAAACTCCTCCGTTACGTCGCCTTGGCGGCAGACGTGCGGTCGATCAGCGTGACCAGCTTGTCGAGGAAATCGCCGAGAAACTTGCGCGTCGCTTCGTCGGCGAACTCACCTTTGTCGTTCAGCAATTCCGGCTTGAACTGGACGTAGGCCTCGCCGCCGGTGAGCAGCACACCCTGCGCGCCGAGAATCTGCCGCAGGTGCTGCTGGGCGAGCGCCGTGCTGATGACGCCGCCGGAGGTGCCGGTGACCGCGGCGACCTTGCCGGTCCAGCTGTTCTGGCCCCACGGCCGCGCACCCCAGTCGATCGCGTTCTTGAGCACGGCGGGGATCGAGCGGCTGTGCTCCGGCGTCACGAACAGCACCCCGTCGGCGGCGGTGACCGCCGCCTTGAAGCGCTTCACGTTGTCCGGCGCGTTGTGCTCGTCGTCCTGGTTGAAAATCGGGAAATCGTCGATCTTCAGGATCTCGGCGTCGAACTTGTCGCGGCCGAGCGCGATCAGCGCCTGCGCCACCTTGCGGTTGATCGAGTCCTTGCGGTTGCTGCCGACGATGACGGCGATGTGCTTCCTGGTCATGATCTTGTCCTCGGCCCTTCTCGTAGTTACGTTTCTCGGTGGTTACGAATGAATACTCAGGATAAAGAGATTACTTGGGCTAGATAAATGACCACACGGACCGGACAAGAAGGCACACCGATGATACCGAGGCACCCTCGTGTGCCCGCCGGCCGCCCCGGCCATACGCCTCATCATGCGTCCGCCGACTGCCGCGCCATCAGCGCGGTGCTGTCACGGATCGGCGACAAATGGACGGTGCTGGTGGTCGAGACGCTGGGCGACGGGCCGAAGCGGTTCAGCGAATTGCGCCGTGCGCTCGGCTCGATCTCGCAGCGCATGCTGACGCTGACGCTGCGCGCGCTGGAACGCGACGGGCTGGTCCTGCGTAAGGTGACGCCGAGCGTGCCGCCGCGCGTCGATTACGAACTCACCAGACTCGGCCATTCCCTGCTGGTCCCGGTCAATTCTCTGGCCGACTGGGCGCGCGCCAACATTGCCGCGATGGAAAAGGCCCGCGCGAAATTCGACAGCGCGGACAAGACGACGCGCTAGACAGACCCGTCCGTCGCAGCGGCCGCCTTGTTGCGCGCGCGATAAAACTCATTTATACAACCTTTGATTGTGATACGACCGGGGGGCCATATGCGCAAGGTGCTGTGGGTCGTCGACGGGGACAGGCGCGGCCTGCTCGAGCGCGCGGACTTCATCAGGGCGCAGGCGGTCTGCGTCCGTACCACCAACGGCTGGCTCGGGAATTCGATCAGGGACATCAAGCGGAGCGGATTCGATGTCTATGCCTGGCGCTGGCCGTCGGTCGACCCCGCCGCCAATTCGAACCACCATTATGCGGAGAGCGAGGCAGCCTTCGTGCTCGACCTGATCGCCGAGGGGCTCGACGGCTACATCGTCGACCCGGAAGCGGACGACGGCCGCGCCTCCGACAACTGGAACAGCGAGGCCTGCGCGGGCCTTGCCAATTCGTTCTGCAGCACGATCAAACTCGCCGGCCGCCGAAAAAACCCTCACTTCCTGTTCGGCATGACGTCAGGCTGCGATTATCCGAGGATCAAGCCGAAGATCCCATGGGCCGAATTCCTCGCCCATTCCGACGCGGTCTATCCGCAAATCTACTGGGCGCCCGACTATATCAGCGCGCATCGCACCAACCCGGACGACGCCTGGACGGTCGGAATGGCGGCGTGGCGGCGCATCCTGCCGGGCAGCATGAGAATCGTCCCGATCATGGGCGAAATCGGAATCAACAAACCGGCGGAGATCCGGCGGTTCGGCGAGATCGCCGCGGCCAATAACCTGGCCGGCGAGATTCATTTCTATGCGTATGATGATGCCATGCGCGACGCGACATTCGCGCCGACCTGGGATGCGCTCAGGACGCTGGGCAATGTGCCGGTTCTGTCAGCCTAGGTGCGTGATCGTCAGTTGTTCGGACGGCCGAGCGGCGAGAACATCCGATCCATGCCGGTCTGGAAATCGCGCTCGACCGAATCCCGCCCGCCCATATAGACCGTGGTGTTGCCGAACTGCATTTTCGTATTGCCGTTCTTGTCGGTCTCGAGCTTCTTGTCGGGATCGTTGAAGGGCGACGGCGCCATCAGGTTGGTCCCGCTCGCGCCGCCATCGCCGTTCTCAATGGTGAAGGCGTGCGCGGCGGGTGCCGCCAGCACGACTGCGGCTGCGATCAGGGCGGCATGAATCTTCAATAAGTCGAAGCGCATGGCGAAGCTCACGGCTGATTGGCATCCCAAATCAGCAGGACAATAAGGCGGTACGGCGGCGACGTCCATTCCTGACAGCCGTTTACCAAGCCTCATTCATCGAGACGCCGTTCATGATCCCTTCAGCAGCCCAGCCTCAAAATGCCCCAATTCCCGCGTCCCATGACGGCGCGAAGATGCCTTGCGAGGTTCGCCATGCCGTTCACCCGTCTGTCCGTGGCCGCGGCAGCCGTCATCGCTGTCACGACCATCGCGTCTGCCAAGCCGGTCACGCTACCGACCGAAACCAATCTGCGCGCCGCACCCGGAACCAAGAGCGATCTCGTCACCCTGATGCCGAAGGGCGCCGCGATCGACGTCGGCGAATGCGATGCCGGCTGGTGCAAGGTGACCTATGACGGCAAGGAAGGCTTCGCCATCGAGCGCAATCTCGGCGCCGCGCCACCGCAGGCGGCGGCTGCGCCGCGCCCCCGTCGGCAGGTCGACCTGCAGCGGCTGCGACGCGGCTATGAGGACTATTTCGACGACCAGACCGGAAACGTTGCCCCAGGACGGGTGGCGCAGAACCGAACGGCCGGCAGGACCGCGCCAGACGACTATTATGACGACGACGATGACGACGCCCCGGTGGTTTACGGCGCGCCCGGCTACGTCGCTGCGCCGCCGGTCTATTACTATCCTTATCCGCGGGTCTATTACGGCTGGGGCTGGCGTCCGTACGGCTACTGGTATCGTTGGTAGGCAACAAAACCGCCGGCCCGCAGCCGCGAGTCGGCGGTGATGCAAACCGTATCAGCGTGCGGTCAGATCAGTGCACGCTTGCGCTTTCGGACTGCCGCAATCTGGCGATCTCGTCTTTCAAGAGCAGTTTTCGACGCTTGAGCTCGGCGACTTTCAGATCGTCCGCGGCCGGGTGTGCCAGCATCTCGTGGATCTCGGCTTCGAGGGCCCGGTGCCGCTGTTCCAATTCCGCAAGCGATTGCATCGACATGCAGCATGTCTCCTCAATCAGTTGGACCTGAACGCCGTTTCTATAGCACAGAATCGGCAAGATTGCGACGCCCAGGCGTTGGTCGCTCCTGCGACAAGGCCGCGCAAACCCCTTGGCCGGGCGAAGTTCCCGCGAGCTTGAAGCGCGCTGTGGAAAACGCGATAATTACAAACGCGCGCCGCGGCTTGCCCCGGCCCTGCGCCAGAACAGCGGTGGCGATGACCAGAGAGGAAGAACGCGAGCTGCGCGAGCAGTTGGCGCGGCTCCAGCAGGAACACCGCGACCTCGACGCCGCCATTTCCGCGTTGCAGGGCGCCCCCGGATCTGACCTCATCCAGATTCAGCGGCTCAAGAAGCGGAAGCTCGTGCTGCGGGACAAGATCCGCGCCGTCGAGGACCAGCTCACGCCGGATATCATTGCTTGATGTCATTCCGGGGCGGCTGCTTTATGACCGCAGGGCATAAAGCATTAGAAACCGGAATCAATACGTAGCAGCGC
>CAZNTY010000349.1:0-6470 GCA_964576085.1 uncultured Undibacter sp.
ATACGCGCAGGTGGTCACGACCGAACGGTCGGCCGGCTTGTCCTCCTGCAAAGCGGCGAGCTTGCTTTTCTCGATGAGCGAGCCGGTCGGGCAGGCCTGCACGCACGCGCCGCACGACACGCATTCCGATTCCAGGAACGGCTCCTCCATCCCGGCCGATACGATCGAATCGAAGCCGCGGCCGGCGATCGTCAGCGCGAAGGTGCCCTGCACCTCCTCGCAGGCGCGCACGCAGCGCGAACAGACGATGCACTTGGCCGGATCGTAGATGAAGTATGGATTGGAGTCGTCGACGCCGGGATTGGGATGGCGCGCGCCGTCGAAGCCGTAGCGGACCTCCTGGAGGCCGACATCCTCGGCGACGTCGAGAAGCTCGACGTATTTGTTTTCCTTGGCGTTGCGATCGAGCGAGGTGACCGCGTGGTCGGACGCGTAGAGTTCCATCACGCCCTTGCGGATGCGGTCGAGACGCTCGCTTTTGGTGTGGACGACGATGCCGGGCGCGACCGGGGTGGTGCAGGACGCCGGCGTGCCGGCGCGGCCGTCGATCTCGATCAGGCACAGCCGGCAGGAGCCGAAGGCGTCGAGCATGTCGGTGGCGCAGAGCTTGGGGATCTCGATCCCGCCGTCCATCGCGGCCCGCATGATCGAGGTGCCTTCCGGCACCGTGATCTCCTTGCCGTCGATCGTGAGCGTGACGGCCTTTTCCGCCCTGGATTCGGGCGTGCCGTAGTCGATTTCATGACCGAGGGACATGTCTTCGTCTCCTTATTCAGCGGCCTGAAGACGGGGCGGCGCCCCAAAATCTTCAGGAAAATGGGTGAGCGCGCTCATCACCGGATACGGCGTGAAGCCGCCGAGCGCGCAGAGCGAACCGAACTTCATGGTGTTGCAGAGGTCTTCCAGCAGCGCCATGTTGCCGGCACGATCCTTATTGGCGACGATGCGATCGATCACCTCGACGCCGCGCGTCGAGCCGACCCGGCACGGCGTGCACTTGCCGCACGACTCGATCGCACAGAATTCCATCGCGAAGCGCGCCTGCTTTGCCATATCGACGGTGTCGTCGAACACCACGATGCCACCGTGGCCGATCAGGCCGTCGGCCTTGGCAAAAGCCTCGTAATCAAACGGTATGTTGAACAGGGAGCGCGGAAAATAGGCCCCGAGCGGGCCGCCAACCTGCACGGCGCGCACCGGACGTCCGCTCGCCGTGCCGCCACCGATGTCGTCTACCAGCTCGCCGAGCGTGAGGCCGAACGCCGTCTCGTAAAGACCAGGATATTTGATGTTGCCGGCGAGCTGGATCGGCATCGTGCCGCGCGAGCGGCCCATGCCGAAATCCTTATAGAAACCCGCACCCTTTTCCAGGATGATCGGCACGGTGGCGAGCGAGAGGACGTTATTGATGACCGTCGGCTTGCCGAACAAGCCCTTGTGTGCCGGCAGCGGCGGCTTGGCGCGAACCTGCCCGCGCTTGCCTTCGAGGCTGTCGAGCAGCGATGTTTCCTCGCCACAGACATAAGCGCCGGCGCCGACCCGGACCTCAAGATCGAAGTTGAATGGCGAGCCGGCAAGGCCCTGGCCGAGCATGCCACCGCGCCGCGCCGCTTGAATCGCATCGTTCATCACCGCGACGGCGTGCGGGTATTCGGAGCGGATATAGATGTAACCCATGGTCGCGCCGACGGCGATGCCGGCAATCGTCATGCCCTCGATCAGCACGAAGGGATCGCCTTCCATGATCATGCGATCGGCGAAGGTGCCGCTGTCGCCCTCATCGGCATTGCAGACGATGTACTTCTGATCGGCCGCCGTCTCGGCAACGGTCTTCCATTTGATTCCGGTCGGGAAGCCGGCGCCGCCGCGGCCACGCAAGCCGGATTGCGTCACCTCTTCGACGATGGCGGCCGTCGGCATGGTCAGCGCGCGCGCCAAACCCTTATAGCCGTCATGAGCCTTGTAGTCCGCGAGCGAGCGCGGATCGACGACGCCGCAACGAGCGAACGTCAGGCGGGTCTGATTCTTCAGGAAAGGAATGTCCTCAGGCTTGCCGAGACGAAGCGGATGGTCGGCCGCGCCGGCGTGCGCCGCTTTCAGGATCGCGCTGACATCGGAAACTTCGACCGGCCCGTAGGCGATACGCCCCGCCGGCATCGCAACCTCCACCATCGGCTCCAGCCAATGGAGCCCGCGTGAGCCGTTGCGCACAATCTCAATTTGAATGTTGGCCCGCGCAGCCAGATTCTTGAATTCGGCCGCCACCTCGTCGGCGCCCACTGCGACAGCCGCCGCATCACCGGGAATATAGATACGCAGGCTCATCGGTCCGCTCCTGCAATGAGCGCATCGAGCTTGGCCTCGTCGAGACGGGCTACCACTTTGCCGTCAAGCATGGCCGATGGTGACAGTGAACAAAGACCCAGACAATAGACGGGTTCTAAAGTAATCCGTCCATCCGCGGTTGTTCCACCGAAGGGCACACCAAGCCGTTCTTCCGCCTGTGCGGCAAGCGCGTCACTGCCGCGCGCCTGGCAGGATTCAGCACGGCAGAGTTTGAGGACATGCCGGCCGGCCGGCTTTTCCCGAAAATCATGATAAAATGTAACAACGCCGTGCACTTCTGCGCGCGAAATATTCAGAGCCTTGGCAATCATCGGCTCCGCTTCACGGTCGATGTAACCAAACTCTTCCTGCAGGGCATGAAGGATCGGCAGCAACGCGCCTGGCATGGACTGCTTGTCGGCGATAATGGCGCTGGCAGTTTCAGGATCCCAAGGTACGTACGAGGCCACGGCATTTTCTCCCGGCTTCCGATCTTATGCATCTTTTAACATATGTTGTCGGAAGCGCCTGTTAAAGGTAATAAGAGGCAATACCCTTAGTCTTCAATATGTGAAAAATGGCATATGGCGGAAACCGGCCCCACGCTTGATCTCGACCTGGTCTGGAAGGCCGGACGCCAGCCAAAGAAGGCGGTCGATCCCGCCCTGTTTGCCCTGCTCGATGCCATCAAGAACACTGGCAAGCTCACGGAAGCTACCGTCCGGGTCAAAATGCCTTATCGGCAGGCCTGGGGGCTGATCACGACCTGGTCCGAGCGCATGGGCCAGCCGCTGGTGAGCAAAGAGCAAGGCCGCGGCACCAAGCTCACCGAGTTGGGCGAGCGCCTGCTCTGGGTGCGCGAGCGCATCAGCGCGCGGCTGATGCCGCACCTCGAAAGCGCGGCATCCGAGGTCGAGCAACAGCTCAACGAGATCCTCAAGGAGTCGAATCCGGCCCTGACGATGTTCGCGAGCCACGACCTCGTGCTCACTGAGCTGCGTGAATTCTTGCGCGTCCGGCCCGGCCCGAAGCTCGATGTACGATTTGCCAGCAGCCTCGAAAGCGTGGTCGCCCTCTGCAAAGGACGGTGCGAGCTCGCCGGCTTCCACGTTCCGGACGGAGCGCTCGGCCGCGACATCCTACGCAAATATGAGCCGTGGCTTAAACCGCGCGCGCAACGCGTTGTCCACTTTGTCCGCCGCCATGAAGGCCTAATCGTTGCGGCCAACAATCCACTTGGCCTCAAAACACTGAAAGACATCGCATCAAAGAGAGCGCGCTTCCTCAACCGACAGCGCGGCTCGGGGACCCATCTTGCGCTGGAGCGGATGCTGCAGGAGCAAGGCATCAACCGTGACGAAATAAACGGCTATTACACGGAGGAATTCACCGATCTTGCGGTTGCCGCGGCCATCGCTAGCGGCGTCGCCGATGTCGGCATCGGCCTCGAGGCTGCCGCGCGACGTCTCAAGCTCGACTTCATTCCGTTGTTTGTTGAGGATTACTACTTGCTTGGCAAGCGCGAAACCATCGAGCGGGCCGACGTCGAGGAGATCGTCACTAATCTCAAATCACCGGACTTCGCGAAACACGTACGCGGCATTCCCGGCTACGACACCTCGCGCACAGGCGAAATCTCGAACGTGAGCGATGTGATCGGCGCCGGCTGATCAGGTTTCGCCCGTGCGATTACACGAATACCGTCTCGATGATTACTGATGCTGAACGACCACCGTAGTGCCGATCGGCACACGATTATAGAGATCGATCACATCGTCGTTGACGAGACGAAAGCAACCTGACGATACGGCATGACCGATTGTTTCGGGCGCGTTGGTGCCGTGAATACGATAGACCGTATTGCCGAGATTCATCGCGCGCGCGCCCAGCGGGTTGCCAGGCCCTCCCGCCATCCAGCGCGGCAGATAGGGCTGGCGCTGAATCATCTCGGGCGGGGGCACCCAATCCGGCCATTCGCGCTTGAGCGTGATTTTCTGCGTGCCGCCCCATTGAAAACCCTCACGACCGACGCCGATACCGTAGCGCAGCGCACGCGTCGGACTCTGTATCAGATAGAGGAAGCGGTCGGCGGTGAACACCACGATCGTGCCCGGTGGGTAGTCACTGCGGAAATAGACGGGCTGACGCCGGTATTCGTACGGCAGCAGGTCTTCGCTCGAGCCGTGGTCGATGCCAGGATCGACATCCTCGACTGTTGGCTCCGGAATCTGGTTCGTCTGCGCGCGCACCGTTGGCGCAGCGCAGGTCAAGGCGAAGGCAATCGACAGCGCAACAAGCGGCCGTGGAAATGACATGGCGTGATCCTGTAATCCCTGGTCACAGCCAAGATGCCCTGAAAGAAGGCCGTCGCCTAGTGACCCGGGGTCCAATGGACCTAAGCGTGATTGCTTTAGGTCGACGGAACTGCGGTTGCCACCTTGCCCTGAAAGGGGAAGGGTGGGGTTTTTTGAGCATCAGATGAAGGCTTTAACTCCCGACCCTGCCCTCGCAGGAAAGGAGCGCAGTGCCGTGCTTTGATTCAAGCTCAATCGATCACGCTCTAAAGGCGGAGGCCTAAGAGCGGTGGCGGCGCAAGCGCAGGGCGAACGAGATCAGGATAATGCCGTGGACGATGGCAAACGCGCCGATAACCAGGATCAAGCTGAGCGCGCCGGCCCCCGGCTGCAAGATCAGGATCAGCCCGAAAAGAACTGAAACAATACCGCTCGCGATCAGTATCCATTCGTTGTCGATTTCCTTGCGCAGCCTGATCGCACCGACGATCTGCATCACGCCGATCGCGATCGCCCACCAGGCGATAAAATAAAGCAAAACCAACGTCGTGATGCCTGGCATCATCAACGTCACCAAGCCGGCCACGATGCCAAGGAGGCCGACGACCGCAAGCCACCAGCGCGGCGCCGGTGTTCCGCCCGTGAGGGCGGCAATCAGCGCCAGCACGCCGTCAGCCAACGCGTAGGCGCCGTAGAGCAGCACGAGGGTAATCAAGGTGACACCGGGCCAGACGAATGCCAGCAGGCCGAAGATCACTCCGCAGATGCCACGCAGCAGGAGCAGCCACCAATTCCTCGCCAAAGCATGCAGCAGGAGCCCGCCGGCTGGCGGACGGATCGATTGGGTGCTGGCCATGGTCGCCTCCTTTATGTCGCCTGTGGAGCTTTGCCGCGCACGATGCAGCGAAAGCCGAGATGGCTTGTCGACGTATCCACCGCCTCTGCGTGGCGCGCAGCCGGGCGATAGCGCCGGCAATAGCTCGGCGCGCACAAGTGTGAGCCGCCTTTGATCACCTTGCGCGGAATCCTGATGTTCGGCTGGCGCGGATCATAACTGCCCTGCTCGCTGCCACCACGTGGATTCTCCGGTACGCAGCATGCTTTCGGCGCATCGGCCTCATGCTGCTGGGAGAACCAGTCGGTGGTCCATTCCCAGACATTGCCGATCATGTCGAAGACGCCATAGCCGTTCGGCGGAAACGCCGTCACCGGCGCGGTACGCTCGAAGCCGTCTTCGGCCTTATTCTCATGTGGGAAATTGCCCTGCCAGGTGTTGGCCATGTGCCTGCCGCCCGGCGTCAGCTCGTCGCCCCAAGCATATTCTGCGCCGTCGAGGCCGCCGCGCGCTGCGAATTCCCATTCCGCTTCGGTCGGCAGTTCCTTGCCGGCCCATGCGGCGTAGGCAAGCGCGTCGGCGAACGACACATGTACCACGGGATGATTATCGAGCACGTTGATGTTCGACTTGGGTCCATAGGGATGGCGCCAGTCTGCACCTTTCATGAACTGCCACCACTGCGACCAGTCGCGCAGGTCGACCGGATGGCTGGGCGGCGAAAACACCAACGAGCCGGCATAGAGCATCTGTGGCAGCGCGCCGGGATAATCCTTCGAGTCCGGCGTTATTTGCGCCGTGGTGACGTAGCCGGTCGCACGCGCGAAGTCCTTGAATTGGCGGTTGGTGACCGGCGTGCGGTCGATCCAGAAGCAATCGACCGTCACGCGATGAACCGGCGCCTCCTCCGGATAGTGCTTGTCTGAGCCCATGCGGAACGTACCGCCTGGAATCCAGATCATGTCGGCACGCTGATCTCTGCTCGGCGAAGCATTCTGGAGTTGCACGCGGTTCAG
>CAZNTY010000350.1:0-10048 GCA_964576085.1 uncultured Undibacter sp.
CGGGTCGATGATGAAGCCTGAGCCGAGCGAGTTGACACGACGGCTCGGCTGATCGCCTCCGCCCTGGCCGCGCCGATTCTTGAGCAGGTCCTCGAGAAATTTCTCCATCGGCGAACCGGGCGGCAGGTCCGGCATCTGCCCTTCCTGCACCGAGACAGTCTGCTTGGTCGAGATGTTGACCACTGCGTCGATGACGGATTCGGCGACGTCGGCGATGCCGTCCGGCCCGCGCGCCTGCGCGGTCGCTGTCAGCAGTGGCCAGGCGACCGTGAGCGCTGCAAGAGTTGCGACCGCCGGCCGTATCGCCGGCCGGACCAGTCGGTTGAAGGTGAACGCCATGGGCGCCGATTCTCCTGAAAAGATTGCCGGACACTGCCCCCGCCGGGCCGGGGTTTCAAGGCTGCGGCCGGCCGCTCGCGAGAGCGTGAAAGCCTGACGGGCGAATTTTGTTCAAATCACGTCAGCCGCGGACCAGCCAGACGACGATAAGGCCGACCACGGCCGAACCGATGCCGATCATCCGCAGCGGCGTGTCCGGCGTGTCGAGGACGCTGGCGACCGCCTTCTTGGCCGAGGCCGGGAACGCCGCGAAAATCAGCCCCTCGATCATAAAGACCAAACCGAGGGCGGCCAGGAAATCCGACATAAGGGCGCGCCAGCGCTACCGGGCCGGCGCCGTGGGCGCCTGCGGCTGATGACCGCCCTTCCCGCTTGGGTCGTTGAAGTAACGGAAGAAATTGGTGTCCGGCTTGAGCAGCAGGCGGGTGTCGCTGTGGCGCAGGCCGGCCTCGTAGGCCTGCATCGAGCGGTAGAAAGCGAAGAAGTCGGTATCGCGGTTGAAGGCGTCGGCGAAGATCTGGTTGCGCTGGGCGTCGCCCTCGCCGCGGATCTGCTCGGCCTTGGCGGTCGCTTCCGCGACCAATACGGTCACCTCCCGGTCGGCGCGCGACCGGATCTCCTGCGCGCGCTGGGCGCCCTGGGCGCGGAACTCGGCGGCCTCGCGCTGGCGCTCGGTCTGCATGCGCTGATAGACCGCCTGGCTGTTCTGCTCGGGCAGGTCGGCACGGCGGATGCGGACGTCGACCACCTGGATGCCGTAGGCGCCTGCCTCCCGATCGACCAGGTCGCGGATCCGCGCCATCAGCTCGGCGCGCTGATCGCGCACCACGTGGGTGAACGTCGCCTCGCCCAGAACCCGCCGCAGCGACGAGTTGAGCAGGATGGCGAGCTGCGAATTGGCGCCCAGAATCGAGCCGAGCGTCTGATAGAAGCGCAGCGGATCCTTGATCCGGTAGCGGGCGAAGGCATCAACCACCAGCCGCTTCTGGTCGGAGGCGATCACCTCCTGCGCCGGCGCCTCGAGATCGAGGATGCGGCGGTCGATGGCGATCACCGAATCGACAAACGGCACCTTCACGTGCAGGCCCGGCTCGTCGACCACGCGCACCGGATTGCCGAGCCGCACCACCAGCGCCTGCTGGGTCTGGTAGACGGTGAACAGCGAGCTGTAGCCGATGACCAGTGCGGCCAGCACCAGGATAAGGGCGACACCGCCCACGAATCCGAGCTTCATGGCCGTGCTCCGCTTTGCGGCGGCGTCGGGCTGCTCTGCTGCTGTTGCGGCCTGCCAAGCTCGTTCAGCGGCAGATAGGGCACCACCCCGCCGGCGCCGGAGTCGAGGATGATCTTGTCGGTGCCGCCGAGCACCCGTTCCATCGTCTCCAGGTACATGCGTTCGCGCGTCACGTCGGGCGCCTTCTTGTACTGCTCGTAGATCTGCAGGAAGCGCGCGGTCTGGCCGGTCGCCTCCGCCACGGTCTGCTGGCGATAGGCTTCCGCGGACTGCGTGATCTGGGCGACGCGGCCGCGCGCTTCCGGCACCACCCTGTTGGCGTAAGTCTGCGCCTCGTTCTGCGCGCGCTCGAAGTCGAAGCGGGCCGCCTGCACGTCGCGGAAGGCGTCGATCACCTGCGCCGGCGGATCGACCTTCTGCATCTGCACCTGCTGGATGAAGATGCCGGCGCCGTAATGGTCGAGCGTCTTCTGCATCAGGTCCTGCACGGCGCTCTCGATGGTCTGGCGCGCGCCGGTCAGGATCGGCTGGATTTCCGAACGGCCGACCACCTCGCGCATGGCGCTTTCCGCCACTGCCTTCACGGTGCCTTCCGGATTCTGGATGTTGAACAGATAGTCGCCGACCCCGGTCGGCTTCACCTTCCAGAGCACCGAGAAATCGACGTCGACGATATTTTCGTCGCCGGTGAGCATCAGGCTTTCTTCCGGCACGTCGCGCACGCTGGCGCCGCGGCGCGAATCCTCGATCATGCGCATGCCGATATCGATCTTGTTGACGCGCAGGGCCTTCGGCGTCAGCACGGTCTCGACCGGATAAGGCAGATGGTAGTTCAGGCCGGGCTGCACCTCGCGCACCACCTGGCCGAAACGGAGCACGACGCCGAGCTCATCCGGCTCCACGCGGAAAAAGCCGGAGAATCCCCAAAGCACGATAACCCCGAGCACCAGCAGCGAAAACCCGCGGCCGCCGAGATTGCCGCCCGGCAGGACGCGACGCAGCTTGTCCTGCCCGCGCCGCAGGATCTCCTCGAGATCGGGCGGCGTCGGACCCTGTGACTGCGGACCGGAACCCCATGGGCCCTTTGAGCCCGAACCCCAGGGGCCACCGCCCTGATTACTCCACGGCATCAAATCTCTCCCGCGCCGGCGATTTCGCCGCGCTTTTCAATGCGGTTATAGGCGAGGCGGCAAAGGGTGACAACGCGCGGCAAGATCACGTCTGAATCACGTCCAAGTCACTCCCCAAGTACTTCAAGTCACTTCAAGTCACTCCCCGGGCACCTGTGGCGTTTCGCCACTACCGGCGCCGCACATAGGTTGCCAGGGCGAACGCTGCGGAATCCTTCGGACCCGCCGCGATCTCGCGCCGGGAGCGCTCCTGCCACACCGCCGGGTCGATCGGCGGAAAGAACGCGTCGCCTTCGGGCGACGCATGAACGTGGGTGATCTCCAGCCGGTCGGCGCGTGGCATCAGCTCGGCGAAAATATCGCCGCCGCCGATGACCATGATCTCGTCGACACCGCGCTTTTCGGCATCGCTGCGCGCGAAGGCAAGCGCGGCGTCAACCGACGTCGCGAGCACGATGCCCGGCGCGGTGCGCGCCAGGCTGCGAGACACCATGATGTTGGTGCGCCCGTCGAGCGCTTTGCCGATCGATTCAAATGTCCTGCGGCCCATGATCACCGGCTTGTTCAATGTCAGCGCGCGAAAATGCTTGAGATCAGAGCTGATCCGCCACGGCAGCACGCCGCGATCGCCGATCACGTTGTTCTCGCCGATGGCGGCCACCAGCACGATCTGCATCAGCGCGCCTCCCCGCCGGCAAATTTCGCCAAGGCCTCGCCGCTCATACGGCAAATCCGCCAATCGTCAAGCAGGTCGGCGCCGATCGACCGGTAGAACGCGATGGAAGGCTCGTTCCAGGCGAGCACCGACCACTCGAACCGGGCGAAATCCTGCTCGAGACAGCGCCGCGCCAGGCGGCGCATCAGCGCCTTGCCGATGCCTTTGCCGCGGAACGCCGGCCGCACGAAAATATCCTCGAGGTAGAGGCCGTGGCGGCCGCGGAACGACGAGAAGTTGAGAAACCACAGCGCAAGCCCGACGGTCTCGCCGTCCCAGGCTGCAAGATCACAGAACACACGCGGCTGCGGCGTAAACAGCGCGGCCGCGATCTGCTCCGGCGTGGCATCGACCTCGTGCGACAGCCGCTCGTAATCCGCAAGCTCCCGCACCAGCGAAAAAATCAGCGCGCTGTCCGCCGGCGTCGCAGCGCGGATCGCAACGCTCACACCGCCACCTCGGCCTTGATGTGCGGATGGGGATCGTAGCCCTCCAGCGTGAAGTCCTCGTAGCGGAAGGCGAAGATGTCCTTCACCGCCGGATTGAGCGTCATCGTCGGCAGCGAGCGCGGCACACGGGAGAGCTGGAGCCGCGCCTGCTCGAGATGATTGAGATAAAGGTGCGCATCGCCGAAGGTGTGAATGAACTCGCCGGGCCGAAGGTCGCAGACCTGCGCGACCATCATCGTCAGCAGCGCATACGAAGCGATGTTGAACGGCACGCCGAGAAAGACGTCGGCCGAACGCTGGTAGAGCTGGCACGACAGCCGGCCCTCGGCAACATAGAACTGGAACAGGCAGTGGCACGGCGGCAACGCCATCCGGTCGACCTCGGCCGGATTCCAGGCGGTGACGATCAGGCGGCGTGAGTCCGGATTGCGCCGGATCATGGCGATGACGTTGCCGATCTGGTCGATCGTCCTGCCGTCCTGCGTTGGCCAGGAGCGCCACTGCTGACCGTAGACCGGGCCGAGGTCGCCGCGTTCGTCCGCCCATTCGTCCCAGATGCGCACGCCGTGGTCATTGAGGTACTTGATGTTGGTATCGCCGGCGAGAAACCAGAGCAGCTCGTGGACGATGGATTTGACGTGGAGCTTCTTGGTGGTGAGCAGCGGGAAGCCCGCCGCGAGATCGAAGCGCATCTGGTGGCCGAACACCGACAGCGTGCCGGTGCCGGTCCGGTCGCGCTTTTCCACGCCATCGGCGAGGATGCGTTCCATCAGGTCCTGATACTGGCGCATGATCCGTCGCAATCCCTGATCCGGCCGAAAGATGGGCAAGTTTAGCCGGCGCGGCAACGGCGCCGCAGCGGCTTATCAACCGCCATCACCCCTCCGGGAACCTCGATAATCCGGCCGCGCCGCGGTGTTTATCCAATATTGACCGCCGGACCGATCCAATAGCTAGATGGCGATCCAGGGTGGAAACAAAAAGGTCGACGTTGCAATTCCTCAGCCGGATGAAGCGCGACTATTACGCGGGCGCGTTGATGGTGCTCGTCGGTCTGGTGGCCGCGCATGACGCCGCCAACTACTCGATCGGGACCCTGCGCCAGATGGGACCGGGCTACTTCCCGCTCGCGCTCGGCATCCTGCTCATTATTCTCGGCATCATCATCGCCGGCACCGCCGCGACCGGCGCGAACGAAGAAGCGGAGGCGCTGCCGCACAGCGAATGGCGCGGCTGGCTCTGCATCATCGGGGGTCCGGCGCTGTTCATCCTGCTCGGCAAGTTCGGCGGCATGCTGCCGGCGACCTTCGCCTGCGTCTTCGTCTCCGCGCTCGGCGACCGCGAGACGACCCTGCGGGGCGCGCTGACCCTGGCCGCCGCGGTCACCGCATTCGGCGTCGTCCTGTTTCATTACCTGTTGAAGATTCCGATGCCCATTCTGCACTGGGGCTGGCAATGATCGAAACCGCACTCCAGGATCTCTGGTACGGCTTCGGCGTCGCGCTGGAGCCGCACAACATCCTGTGGTGCTTCGTTGGCGTGCTGGTCGGCAACATGGTCGGCGTGCTGCCCGGCATGGGGCCGGTCGCCACCATCTCGATCCTACTGCCGCTGACCTTCGGCATGAAGCCGGTCGCCGCCATCCTGATGCTGGCGGGCGTCTATTACGGGGCGCAATACGGCGGCGCGATCTGCTCGATCCTGCTCAACCTGCCCTGCCATCCGCCGCATGCCGTGACCTGCCTCGACGGCTATCCGCTCACCAAGCAGGGCAAGGGCGGCACCGCGCTCGGCGTGACGGTGATTTCGTCCTTCGTCGGCGCCTCGTTCGGCATCACCGAAATGATCTTTCTGGCGCCGGCGCTGGTCAACATTGCGCTCAAGTTCGGTCCGGCGGAGATCTGCTCGCTGATGCTGCTCGGCCTGCTCGCCGGCTCGACGCTGGCGCGCGGCTCGCCGCTCAAGGGCGTGGCGATGACGGTGCTCGGCCTCATCATCGGCCTGGTGGGCGCCGACATCGAGACCGGCACGCCGCGCCTGACGTTCGGCATCCTCGAGCTCTATGACGGCGTGGAGATCGTCGCGCTGGCGCTCGGCCTGTTCGGCATCGCCGAATTCCTCAAGAGCGTGAACCAGCCCATCAAGTTCGAATCGAAATACTCGAAGGTTCGCGTGCGCGACCTGTGGCCGAGCGGCTCGGACCTCAAGGCCGCCGGCTGGCCGATGGTCCGCGGCACGCTGATCGGCAGCCTGTGCGCGCTCATTCCCGGCACCGGGCCGACCATCGCCTCGTTCGTGTCCTACGCGACCGAGAAGAAAATCTCGCGCAACCCGGAGAAGTTCGGCACCGGCGTGATCGGCGGCGTCGCCTGCCCGGAGGCTTCGACCCACTCCTCGGTGCAGGGCGATTTCATCCCGACCATGAGCCTCGGCATCCCGGGCGACGTCACCATGGCGCTGCTGCTCGGCGCCCTGATGATCCAGGGCATCGTGCCCGGCCCGCAGCTCATCAAGGAGCATCCCGACATCTTCTGGGGCCTGATCGCGAGCTTCTGGATCGGCAACATCCTGCTGGTGGTGCTCAACGTGCCGATGATCGGGCTGTGGGTGAAGCTGCTCACCGTGCCTTACAAATATCTCTACCCGAGCGCGCTGTTCTTCGTCTGCATCGGCGTTTACGGCGCCAACAACGACATGTTCCAGGTCGGGCTGACCGTCGCGATCGGCATCTTCGGCTACATCCTGCTGCTGCTCGGGTTCCATCCGGCGCCGATCCTGCTCGGCTTCGTGCTGGGGCCGCGCTTCGAGGAAAATTTCCGCCGCGCCATGCTGATCTCGCGCGGCGACATCTTCGTTTTCGTCGAGCATCCGATCAGCGCGATATTCGTCGGCCTGTCGGTCCTGCTGATTCTGCTGCAGGTGTTTCTGTGGCTGCGGCGCACCCGCATCGGAACGCTGTTCAGGCTTCCGAAGATGCCGGCGACGCCATCTGAAGCAGAGTCTTAGAGATAACCCGACAGGCCGATCGCACCGGCGGCCAGGAAGGCCCACAGCGGATTGATACGGGTGAAATAGGCAATGCCGGCCGTCGCCGCGGTCACGGCGGCCGCCACCCAGCTTTTGTCTGCCGCGCGCGCGACGACAAAGGCGCTCGCCGCCATCAGGCCGAGCGTCACCGGCACCAGTCCGGCCTGAATCGCGGTGCGCCAGCGCGCGCCCTCGAAGCGGTCCCACGCTCGCGTCAGCACGAAAGCCAGCAGGCAGGTCGGCGCCGTCATGGCAGCGATGGCGACCAGCCCGCCGGCCAGGCCGGCGACGTGATAGCCGATCAATACGACGATGACGACATTCGGACCGGGCGACAGTTGCGACATCGCGTAGGCATCCGCGAATTGCCGGTCGCTCATCCAATGCATCACGTCGACCGCGAGACGGTGCATCTCGGGGATCGCCGCGTTGGCGCCGCCGAACGCGAACAGCGACAGCACGGCAAAATGAGCGGCCAGCACGAGAAGAGTGCTGCTGGCTTTCATGACCGCACCCAGGCGACCGCAACGCTGACCGGCCCGAGCACCGCGATGACCCACGGCAACGGAAGATTGAGCAGCGCGATGGCGGCGAAACAGACGACGGCGAACAGCGCGGGCACGATCGTGCCGGCGCGGAACAGCGGCATCATCATCTTCGCGACGGTGCCCATCAGCAGGCCGACCGCCGCCGAGGCGATGCCGGCCAGGATACGGCTCAGGGCCGCGGCGTCGCCGTAGCGCGCATAGAGCGCGGCAAGAATTGTGACGATGATGATCGGCGGCCCCATCAGCCCGAGCAGGGCCATCGCCGCGCCAGCCGCGCCGGCGATGCGCGAGCCGAACACCACGGAGAAATTGACGACGTTCGGGCCGGGCAGGAATTGCGACAGCGCAATCGCCTCGTTGAATTCCTGCGCGGTCATCCATCCCTTGCGTTCGACGATCATCCGGTGGGCCCAGGGCAGCGCCCCGCCGAAGCCGGACAGGGAGACGCCGACAAAGCCGGTGAAAAGTTCGAGCAGGCCGGGAGGCTTGACGGAAGGCTTGGCGGGGGCGGAATCGGTCGACGCAGGCATCGCCCAAGCCTTAACGCGGCCCGTCCGGCCGCACTACGCAAAACACGCGAAATCCACCCATGCGTCCGCGCCGTCCGGAAGCCGCGCGGCAGGCCGCTTTCCGGGCCGGTCTTTTTTCATCAACCCTTCCCACCTATATTCAGGGCGCCGGAGCGATCCGGCTATGGTGATAAACGGCCGCCGCAATAAACCTTTCGGACCCGGGGGCAGTACCCGGCGGCTCCACCCAAGTCCGGGCGCGGACCGGACTTCGGCGGGGCCGAACCAGGATCGACGAGGGCGTAAAGGGCGGACTTTTACCCGGCATGGTTCCGCCGTTATCGGGCCAAATTCATAGTTGCCAACGACAACTATGCTCCGGTTGCTCAGGCTGCGTAAGGCAGTCTGAAAGACCGACTTAAAGCCCTGACGGGTTAAGCTCCGTCAGGCGGGGTTCGGAGGCACCTGGCAACAGAAGCCTCCACTCCCTTTGCCGGCGGAGTGCCGCGCGCTAGCATCCGCCGCCGATTCTTGAAGCGTCGTTCCGCATGGCCGATCATATTCGTTACGATCTCCTGACCCAGCAGGCGTTGCGCGGCGTAGTGCGCAATGTGCTCACCGAGACGGCCAAAAAGGGCCTGCCCGGCGACCATCATTTTTACATCTCATTCGACACCAGGGCCGACGGCGTGAAGCTGTCGCAACGTCTGCGCGCACAATATCCGGAGGAGATGACGATCATCCTCCAGCACCAGTTCTGGGACCTCGCCGTGACCGACGATGCCTTCGAGGTCGGGCTGTCGTTCGGCGGCGTTCCCGAGAAGCTCACGGTACCGTTCGAGGCGATCAACGGCTTTTTCGATCCGTCCGTCCAGTTCGGCCTGCAGTTCGAGCAGGTCGGCGAGGGCCAGGACAACACGCTTCCCGCGGCGAGCATCGGCAACAAGCCGAAGGAGCCGAAACGGCTGGAGTCTGGCAAGCAGGAGCCGCTCAAGCAGGATTCGCGCAAACAACCGGCGCGCGGCCAGGGCTCTGTTCCCGCCGTCGCGCCCGCCGGTGCGCAGCCACCGGCCGGCGAACCGCCCAAGCCGGCGAGCGACGGCGGCGCCGAGGTGGTCCGGCTCGACCGCTTCCGCAAGAAATAGCGGCGGACACGGCTGCGGCCTGATAGCGTGACACCATCATGGCTAGATCACCGCGCACCGCTTCGCCTCCGCAGATCCGCATCGAAAGCGACAGCTTCGGCCCGATCGAGATACCGGCCGGCGCAATCTGGGGCGCGCAGACCGAACGCTCCCGCAACAATTTCCGCATCGGCACCGAGCGCATGCCGCTGCCGATCATCCACGCACTCGGCATCGTCAAGCGCGCCGCCGCCGAGGTGAACCGCGACCTCGGCTTGCTCGACAAGCGCCGCGCCAGCGCCATTATCCGCGTCGCCCGCGAGATTTCCGACGCCAAGCTCGACGATCAGTTTCCGCTGGTGGTCTGGCAGACCGGCTCGGGCACGCAGACCAACATGAACGTCAACGAGGTGATCGCCAATCGCGCCAACGTCGCGCTCGGCGGCAAGCTCGGCGACAAGGCGCCGGTGCATCCGAACGACCACGTCAACATGAGCCAATCGTCGAACGACAGCTTCCCGACCGCGATGCACATCGCGGCGGTGATCGACATCGCCTGGCTGCTCGACCCGGCGCTGGCCCATCTCTATGAGGCGTTGCACAGGAAGAGCCGGGAGTTCGCCCGCATCGTCAAGATCGGCCGCACCCACACGATGGACGCGACGCCGCTGACACTCGGCCAGGAATTCTCCGGCTACGCCGCGCAGGTCCAATCCAGCATCCGCCGCCTGCGGCTGGGGCTGAAGGAGCTTTATCCGCTGGCGCAGGGCGGCACCGCGGTCGGCACCGGCCTCAACAGCAAGAAGCAGTTCGCGTCCCGGTTCGCCAAGCGCGTCGCCGCCATCACCCGCCTGCCCTTCACCAGCGCCGATAACAAGTTCGAGCACATGGCCGGCCATGACGCCTATGTGTTCGCGCACGGCGCCATCACCGCGGCGGCGACCGCGCTGTTCAAGATCGCCAACGACATCCG
>CAZNTY010000351.1:0-6759 GCA_964576085.1 uncultured Undibacter sp.
AGTACTGCGCCCACGCTTATACCTCCCCCGCTTGCGGGGGAGGTCAACGAGCGAAGCTCGTCGGGTGGGGGCCCCCTCCCCAACCCTCCCCCGTAAACGGGGGAGGGAGAAGAAAGAGAAGCCCAGCGCCGCGCCATCGCCTTGGCGTCCTGCGCCCGGCGCGACCTGTCGCGGCGCAGATTGTCGATCCGGTGTTCGAGATTGGGATCGTCGCCGCCGAGCCCGCGCTCGGTGATGAGCACCGCGATCTCGGCGGCCTGTTGCGCTTGGCCGCGTTGGGCGGCGTCGACCACCATGCGCGCCAGCCGCACCGGCAGCGGCAGCTTGCGGAGCCTGCGGCCCTCGTCGGTGATACGGCCCTGCGCGTCGATCGCGTGCAATTCCGTCAGCAGCGCCCGCGCCTCGGCGAGCGCGGCGCGCGGCGGCGGATCAAGGAACGCAAGCTGTGCCGGATCGGCCGCACCCCACTCCGCGAGATCGAGCAGGAACGACGACAGGTCGGCGGAGAGAATCTCCGGCCGCGTGTAGGGCTCGAGCGATCCGGTCTGCGGCTCGTCCCACAGCCGATAGCACACGCCCGGCTCGGTGCGGCCGGCGCGGCCGCGGCGCTGGTCGGCGGCGGCCCGCGACACCCGCACGGTTTCGAGGCGGGTGAGGCCGACGTCGGGCTCATAGCGCGGCACCCGGGCGAGGCCGGAGTCGATGACGACGCGCACGCCCTCGATGGTCAGCGAGGTCTCGGCAATCGATGTCGCCAACACGACCTTGCGGCGGCCGTTTTGTGGCGGGGCGATTGCCCGGTCCTGCGTTGAGGCATCGAGAGCGCCATAAAGCGGGACGACATCCACCGTAGGGTCCGTTACGGTGTCCGTGAGCGCGGTTACGGTGCGCCGGATCTCGCCGGCGCCGGGCAGGAACACCAGGATCGAGCCGGCCTGCGCGCGCAGCGCCCGCCGCACCGCCTCCGCCACCTGGCGCTCGACCGGCGCCCGCGGATCGCGTCCAAGGTATTGAGTCTCAACGGGAAAACTGCGGCCTGCGCTCTCGATCACCGGTGCATCGCCGAGCAGTCTGGCGACGCGCGCGCCGTCGAGCGTCGCCGACATCACAAGGAGCCGCAAGTCGCCGCGAAGCGCCGACTGCGCCTCGTAAGCGAGCGCCAGTCCCGTATCGGCGTCGAGCGAGCGTTCGTGGAATTCGTCGAACAGCACGGCGGCAACGCCCGTCAGCGCCGGGTCGTCGATCAGCAAGCGCGTGAAGATGCCTTCGGTGACGACCTCGATGCGCGTCCCCGCCGAAATCTGCGAGCCGAAACGGACCCTCAGGCCGACCGTCTCGCCAACCTTTTCACCCAAAGTCGCCGCCATCCGCGCCGCCGCCGCCCGCGCCGCCAGCCGCCGCGGCTCCAGCACCAGGATTTTCTTGCCCTTCGCCCACGGCTCGTCGAGCAAAACCAGCGGAACGCGCGTCGTCTTGCCGGCACCCGGCGGCGCCACCAGCACGGCGCCGTTGCGCGTCGCCAGCGCGGCGGTGAGCGCCGGCAACGCCTCGTCGATGGGAAGATGAGTATCGAAAGCTTGCATCAGATGCGGCGTCATCACCCACGCAAGGGGGTGATCCGGTAGACTGGGGCGTAGGCTAGAAGGTGACGTCGGTGTTTCCGGGGCCCCCCGCTTGCGCGGGGCACGACGACGTCTATTCTTGACCGCCCTACTCACCGCCTGCGCCCCCGTCCCACGCTCTCGTATTCGAAGCCGTGGCGGGCGACATCCTCCGCGCGATAGACGTTGCGGAGGTCGACCAGCACCGGCTGCGCCATCGCCTGCTTGAGACGGGCGAAATCCAGCGCGCGGAACTGTTCCCACTCCGTCACGATCACGAGCGCCGACGCCCCCTCCGCGCAGTCATATTCGTTTTCGCAGAACGTCACGCCGTTCAGCATGTCCCTCGCCTGCGCCATCCCGGCTGGATCATAGGCCCGCACGGCGGCACCCATGTCCTGCAGTGCGGTGATCAGCGGAATCGACGGCGCCTCGCGCATGTCGTCGGTGTTCGGCTTGAAGGTCAGGCCGAGCACAGCAATGGTCTTGCCGCGCACGTCGCCGACCATTGACGACACCTTGCGGGCCATCGCGCGCTTGCGCTGATCATTCGCCGCCACCACTGCCTCGACGATGCGGAGCATCGATGCATTGTCCTGGCCGGTCTTGAGCAGCGCGACGGTGTCCTTGGGAAAGCACGAGCCGCCGAAGCCAGGGCCGGCGTGCAGGAATTTGGCACCGATACGATTATCGAGTCCGATGCCGCGCGCGATCTCCTGCACATCGGCGCCGACCTTCTCCGCCAGATCGGCGATCTCGTTGATGAAAGCGATCTTGGTGGCGAGGAAAGCGTTCGCCGCATATTTGATCAGCTCGGCGCTGCGCCGGTCAGTGAACATCACCGGGTTCCGATTGATGAACAACGGGCGGTAGAGCTCGGTCATCACCGCCCGCGCGCGGTCGTCATCGGTGCCACAAACAACGCGGTCGGGATGCTTGAAGTCCTGGATCGCCGCGCCTTCACGCAGAAATTCCGGATTGGACACGACGGCGAAATCGGCCGACGGCGCAGCTTCACGAATGATGCGTTCGACCTCATCGCCGGTGCCGACCGGCACGGTCGAGTTGGTAACGACGACGACAAAGCCGCTCAACGCGCCGGCGATCTCGCGCGCGGCGTCATGGACATAAGTGAGATCGGCATGGCCGTCGCCGCGCCGTGATGGCGTGCCGACGGCGATAAACACGGCTCCGGCGCTGCGCACCGCAGCGGCAAGATCGGTGGTGAACGACAGGCGCCTTGCCGTCACGTTACGCTCGACCAGATCGTCGAGACCAGGCTCGTGAATCGGAATCTCGCCACGCGCCAGCGCCGCGACTTTACCGGCGTCCTTGTCGACACAGACGACGGTGTGGCCGAAGTCGGCAAAGCAGGCCCCCGAGACAAGGCCGACATAGCCAGTGCCGATCATGGCCACGCGCATTCGTTTTCACCCGCGAGAGTTAATCCGTTTGGCTCAATATCTGCGCGGCTTTTAGCATCGTCCATGCCGCCGATGCCAGATAAAGCCGACTTTCTGCAATCGATTAAACAGTATCGAAACCAAGCCTGGGCGATATTGCGGCAACTGATCGCGCGGACATTAACCAAACAAGAGATGCCATGAGCCGGATGCCAACGAACGACGGGCGTGTCGACTGGGTCGATTACGCCAAGGGTTTCTGCATCGTCTTCGTGGTGATGATGCACTCGACGCTGGGCGTGGGCGCGGCCACCGGCGAGACCGGCTGGCTGCATCCCGTTGTCGCCTTCGCGCTCCCGTTCCGCATGCCGGACTTCTTCATGATCTCCGGGCTGTTCCTCGCGCAGGTGATCGACCGCGACTGGCGCACCTATCTCGATCGCAAGGTGGTGCACTTTGCCTATTTCTAGCTGCTGTGGATGACGATCCAGTTCGGCGTGAAGGCGCCCGGCCTGGTGCAGGAGCACGGCGCCGCCGACGTCGCGCGCCTTTATCTCCTGTCACTGATCGACCCATTCGGCACGCTGTGGTTCATCTACCTGCTGCCGATCTTCTTCGTCGTCATCAAGCTGACCAAGCGCGTGCCGGCGTGGATCATCTGGCCGATCGCCGCCGCGCTCGAAATCTCTCACCTGAATACCGGATGGATGGTGCCGGACGAGTTCGCCGCACGTTTCGTCTACATCTATACCGGCTACGTGCTGGCGCCGCACATCTTCAAGGTCGCCAAGCGCGTGCAGGACAATCCGTGGAACGGGGTGCTGATGCTGGCGCTGTGGGCGCCGGTCGATGGCACATTCGTCTACATGGGATGGGAGAAGCTGCCGTTCGTCTCGCTGGCGCTCGGGCTGCTCGGCGCGGCGGCGGTGGTGCGCGCGGCGGCACTGTTCTCCCTGACCGACCTGTGCAAGCCGCTGCGCTACTGCGGCCGCAACTCGATCGTCATTTACCTCGCCTTTTTCCTGCCCATGGCGGCGAGCCGCACGCTCCTGCTCAAGACCGGCCTCATCGGCGACATCGGAACCATCTGCGCCGTCGTCACGGCCTGTGGCGTGCTCGGGTCGCTGGCGATGTTCTGGGCCGCCAATGCGCTCGGCGCCCGGTTCCTGTTCGAGCGGCCCGCCCTCTTCTGGCTGACGTCGAAGGCTGCCGCCAAGCAGCCGCCGGTCGTCCTGCAGCCGGCGGAATAGCGTCCACAGCCCGCGACCTCACGCATTGATAAAGCCAATCCGGCGGCCCACATTGCCGCCATGCCCGCCCCTGCAAAAGCCAAAAAGTCCGCGGCCAAGGCCGCGCCCGCGAAGCCCGTCAAGCCGCCCGTCACCGGCCATTCGCTGAAAAAGACCGACCACCTCTTCCTGGTCGACGGCTCCGGCTACATCTTCCGCGCCTATCACGCCCTGCCGCCGCTCACCCGCAAGTCGGACGGATTGCAGGTCAACGCTGTGCTCGGCTTCTGCAACATGCTGTGGAAGCTGCTCGCCGAGATGAAGGACCCGAAACCGACGCATCTCGCCGTCGTGTTCGACAAATCGGAAAAGACCTTTCGCACCGATTTCTACCCCGACTACAAGGCGCACCGGCCCGACCCGCCCGACGACCTGCGGCCGCAGTTCCCGCTGATCCGGGACGCGGTGCGGGCCTTCGAGATCCCCTGTCTCGAGCAACCAGGCTTCGAGGCGGACGACCTGATCGCGACCTACGCGCGCCTCGCCTGCGAGGCCGGCGCGACCTGCACCATCGTGTCGTCCGACAAGGACCTGATGCAGCTCGTGAACGACTGCGTCACCCTGTACGACACCATGAAGGACCGGCGGATCGGCCGCGCCGAGGTAATCGAGAAGTTCGGCGTGCCGCCCGAGAAGGTGATCGAGGTCCAGGCACTGATCGGCGACTCGACCGACAACGTTCCCGGCGTGCCCGGCATCGGCGTCAAGACCGCCGCACAACTGATCGGCGAGTTCGGCGATCTCGAAACATTGCTCAAGCGTGCCGGCGAGATCAAGCAGGACAAGCGCCGCCAGGCCCTGATAGACAACACGGAGGCCGCGCGCATCTCCAAGCGGCTCGTGACGCTCGATCAGAACGTCGCGCTCGAGGTGCCGGTCCGCGACCTCGCGGTGCACGAGCCCGACTACAAGAACCTGATCGCCTTCCTCAAGGCGATGGAGTTCAACACGCTGACACGGCGGGTGGCCGAGAAAGCAGGCATCGACGCCGGTGCGATCGCGGCGGACGGCAAGCTGTCGTCTGCACCAGCGTCCCGCGCAACCGCACAGAATACCCTGCCGCTCACCGGCGAAACCGGTGACCTGTTTCCGACGGCGCCCAAGACGTTCGCGAAAGCGGGCGACAATGTCGTCCTGACGCCACTCGCCTTGGCGGCGAAACGCGCCGAAGAACTGCGCAGCGTCCGGATTGATCCGTCGAAATATCAGGTCGTCGACACCCTGCCGCGCCTGAAAGCGTGGATCGCACGCGCCTATGACACCGGCACGCTGGCGCTCAAGGCCGAGGCCAGCAGCATCGACCCGATGCAAGCTGCGCTCTGCGGCGTTGCCCTCGCGGTGGATGTCAACGAGGCGTGCTACGTGCCGCTGGGGCATCGGCAGGCCGAGGATGATGGGGGCGATGCCGGCAGTTTGTTCACCGCCAAGCTGTGCGACGGCCAGATTCCGGAGGCCGACGCGCTCGCCGCGCTGAAGCCGATCCTCGAAGACATGAGCGTCGTGAAGATCGGCCATGACATCAAGCGCGATTGGCTGCTGCTGGCGCGGCGCGGCATCACCGTCGGGGCCTACGACGACACCATGCTGATGTCCTACGTGCTCGACGCCGGCAAGGGCAGCCATGGCATGGACGCGGTCGCCGAGCGCTGGCTCGGCCGCCCGGCATTGCGGTTCAAGGACGCGAAGAACAAGGAAAAGGCAACCGTCACGCCGGTCACCACGACGATCGAGCGCGCCGCCAGCTACGTGAGCGAAGACGCCGATGTGACGCTGCGTCTCTATTACGCGCTCAAGCCCCGCATGGCGGCGGAGCACGTGATGACGGTCTATGAGACTCTGGAACGCCCCATGCCGCGCGTGCTGGCGCGCATGGAGCAGCGCGGCATCTCGATCGACCGGGCGGTGCTGGCCCAGCTGTCGAACGAGTTCGGCAAGAAGCAGGCGCAGGTCGAACAGGAGATCAACAAGATCGCCGGAACGCAGGTGAACGTCGGCAGCCCGAAGCAGCTCGGCGACATCCTGTTCGGGCAGATGGGCCTGCCCGGCGGCACCAAGACGCGGACCGGCCAGTGGTCGACCGGCGCGCGGGCGCTCGAGGAGCTCGCCGAACAGGGCCACGTGCTGCCGCAGAAAATCCTCGACTGGCGGCAAGTCTCCAAGCTGCGCTCGACCTACACCGAGGCGCTGCCGACCTACGTCAATCCAACGACGCATCGCGTGCACACGAGCTACGCGCTGGCGGCGACTTCGACCGGCCGGCTGTCGTCATCCGAGCCCAATCTCCAGAACATTCCGATCCGCACCGAGGACGGCCGCAAGATCCGCCGCGCCTTCATCGCCGATCCGGGCACCAAGCTCGTCTCCGCCGACTATTCGCAGATCGAGTTGCGCATCCTCGCCCATATCGCCGACATCCCCCAGCTCAGGAAGGCCTTCGAGGATGGCGTCGACATCCATGCCATGACG
>CAZNTY010000352.1:0-3413 GCA_964576085.1 uncultured Undibacter sp.
GCAAATGGCGGAGACCGCTCGGGAGCGGATCGACATTGCGAACGTTCTGGTTGCCAAACTTGGAGATGATGATGCAGCCATCATCGCCGATGCTTCACGGCGCATAAGGCGTGCCGAGCTTCTGCTCGAAAAGGCCTTTCCCACGGTACATATCCAAGAGGAGCCGGAACGGATTTTGCGTCGCGACTGGCTCCCGCAATGGGCTGAGCGTGTTCAGGAGCTGGCAAGGAAATACGGCTCCGAGATTGTCGAGGCGGCGAAAGGAAATGATGGTTTTGCCGTCGTCTTGGATCTAATTCCGGGAGACCGTGATTCCCTCCAGGTCGGCTTAATGGAGCGGTTCCATGAGATCGGCAAACGCGCCGTTTTCGTTCCGATGACCGAACTTGCGTCTTCGCGTCAGGAGGAATTCCTGGATGACTTCGCAGGGTTGGCGTTGGATCCCATCGCTCGTTTTGCCGAGCTTTATGTGACAATGGACAGTCGCCGGCAGGAGAGTCGAAACACTTGGCATAGAATAGATAGTCTTGTCAGTAAGGATCGAGTTCCAAGTATTGTCAGTTTGGCTATGGATTCCATACGTAAGGCAAATACTCAGCCCGAAGTTTCTACACCCGTCGTCGACTACTATGCCGGCTTTGTTAAAGGCGTCGTTTCGAAACAAACCGATCCTGGTAGAAGCTTATGGGAGGATTACGGTACTCCGAATGTCTTCGACCTGGGGAATGCACCGACGTTTCAGCGCACCGTAGAAGAAAAGAAATGGCAATATCATGGTGGTCCCGACATCCCGAAATTTGAGGGCCGGGTTTCGACCGCATTCTAGTCTGCGTTTCAATATTCAACCAACTTGAATGAGAGAATGATGGCCAAAGCCGCGCTGACGTCCGTCGATTTCGTCAAAAAGGCTGTCAAAGCTCTCGCGGTTTGGAGACGTGTTGCAGCTGAGGCTGAAGCGAAGGCGATCGAGCAGGAGGACGAGGCGTTGCTCGCTCTTCATGAGCGGGTGCGCCATACTCTTTCCCAGGTGCAGACGGCGCTCGGTCGTTTCAACGGACAGGGTTTGGAGGAGAGTGCGCTCCTCGAACTTCAACGGTATCTGAAGCTCATTTCGGACGGACTGAGAAGCGCGGAACCTTTTCGTCCGTCCGATCAGCTTATAGAATTACTTCGTCATTTCACTGACTTACTTGAAACTCGCGGTGTTTCCGGCGCGGCGGGCGGCGATTTTGCGACCGCCCTTACGATCGACGAAATCAACGATGCTATTTCAGTCGCCATGGCCTCGGTCGAGTGGTCGGAACTGGAGGCGAGGATCGGTGTTCCGATTCCTGGGAGCGTTCGGGAAAAACCTTTCGATCTGTCTCCTGGGCCGGACAGGTTCGACGGCCAAGTCGTCGTCTCAATCGTGGCCGCCATTTGGGCGGATCCCGCCGTAAGAAACGGGATGCAGCAATGGCTGCACGACAAGGTGCTGCCGGCTATTCGACGAGACAACGGCCATGGTGCTATCCGGGAAGTAAATACGGAAGGCGCCGAAGCCGAAACGACCGTTTGCAGGGTTCTTTTCGGCACCAATCGGCAAAAACAAAACGGGGCCTACGTCGGGGAATGTGCTGAAGGTGAACAGGCGCTGACGTTTGGTCGAGCCGGCATTTCGGTACCTAAGCGCAGAAAGCGGGGCTCGATACCCCGCCCATCCTCCGGCCTCCTCCCCGAAGTGGGGAAGCATATGCAAATGGCGGAGCCGATCCGGGTGCTCTCACTGGATGAGTTTCGACAGGAGGTAAAATCCGGTACTTCCGACAAAGGTGCGTTTCTCTTCGTTCATGGATATAACACGACATTCGAAGGCGGACTTTACCGCACCGCGCAGCTTGCGATCGACTTGGAGGTTGAACGACTTGTCTTGCACTACGCTTGGCCGTCGGCGGGCGCATTATTGAAGTACGATACCGACAGTGAGAACGTCAAAATATCCCGTAGTCATTTCAAGGCATTCGTTCGCGAGATTATCGAGCAAGGCATAACGAACCTGAGTATCGTTGCTCACAGCAAGGGCAATGAGCTTGTGCTGGAGGCATTTCACGAGTTGAACCTTGAAATGAAGCTTCAAAAGCAGGCCGGACAACTGGTTCTGGCGTCGCCCGATGTAGACGTCAAACTAGGCAAAGAGCGCCTGAAAACCATTTCCGCCTTTTTTCAAACCATTACGCTGTATGCGAATGCCCATGACGTTGCTCTAATCGTTTCGGCGCTGAAAGCCGGCCGGCGTCGTTTGGGCGGCCGAATGAGCGATCGGCATCCCTTCATCACCCAGGATGTCGACAGCATCGACGCCGCGGACGCCGCATTCGAATGGTTCGGACTTAATCACGACGCCTATGTCGATGCGCCGGTTCTGATGTATGACCTGCTGGAACTCTTAAAATCTGGAAGGCGTCCTCCGAACGAAAGAAGTTCAAGCATCCGGCCAAAGGACTGCAAGCGCGGTCGATACTATAAGATTGTCACGAGGTGACGGGCGGGTGGGAAGTCGCTCCTCATTGACGTGCTACCCATTTCTTGGCCTCCCGGACCTGGAATTTTCCGGGCTCAGGGTGACGGCGAGTATCGCATTGCCGAACGGGCGGCTACCAAGGCGGCGAAGGACGCCGGGACGCTGGTCTAATCGATACTGAAGCGGCCCGCCTTGCAGAGAACATAACTATGTACCGCGTCCATTATGGTGCGCGGGATATCCCGATACCCATATAGCCAGCAATTGATCGGCATCTGGAACACCGGCATCGAGGTCCTCGATCATCTCGCCGCAGAGGCTGTCCTCCTCATCCTGCGTCATGGCTCAACGTGGCATCTCACGGCTCCAGGGATCCCATACAACACGAGGAATCATGCTTCGCCTGAAGCGTCAAATCATCCTCCCTCGCGCAGGTCTCCTAGAATTTCATGCTGACGCCTATGCCGCCGTGGACGCCCGTGCCGCCGAGGGCCTTCGGGCCGAACGTGGCATTGACGAATCCGGTCACGGTCGTCGCCTTCGTGGCGCGGTAGGCCAGCCTGAGGCCCGGCTGCGCCCATGCCAGTTCCCGCGCGCGCGCCATTTCCGGGTCCAAGCCGGCAACAGTGGCGGTAACGCCACTTCGCGAGCGGAATGACTGGTTGAAGGCGATGTCGGCTGTCATTTCGATTCGGCGGCCGAACAGGTGACTATATTGCCCGCCAAGCGTGGCGACGTTCATCCGATCGGAACCGCTGGCGAAGGAGGCATCGAACGGATTGTCGGCGCCGGCGACCTCGGCATAGCTGTCCTGCTTCTGGCGAATGGCCGCGATACTGACGTAACCGGCCAGCTCATCGCGAGGCGACACCCGCGCCACCCAGCCCGCCCTGACATAGGCCGAGGTGAAACT
>CAZNTY010000353.1:0-10691 GCA_964576085.1 uncultured Undibacter sp.
TTTAGCGATTTTGCGACATTGAGCGCCAGCAGCAGATCGATCGCGTTATCGAAGTCGAGCCCGCGAAACTGGTTCGGCCGCTCGCCCTCCCAGACCTTGCGGGTCACGGAATTCCGCCACGACCGGATCATGGCATTAATATACTACGTCAAACGGTGAATCGCAAGAAGACCGGCCTTGGATGCATCTTATCCGTTTATGGCGGGTCAAGCCCGGCCGGACCCCGAGTGCCGGCCATGACAGCCAAGAGCCCTCCCTCTACCTGTCAGGGTGTTCGCCTTGCGGCGCTAACCACGCCCGTTAATGCGGCTAACCTTAATTCGTGGCGGGGCGCGCTGACGATCATCAACGCGGTAATGTCCGTTCCACGCATCGCTGCGTGCCAGCGCAGGTGCAAGTCACGGAGCAACGACATGTCTCGCATCGCCCTCTTGACCTTGGCGTCAGCCGGCTTGGCAGTCGCACTGTCGGGCAGCGCGGCCACCGCCGGCAGTTATGGCCCGTACTACGGCGGCTATGCGCAGCCGTGCTGCGCGTACGTTCCCCCACCGCCGCCACCTCCGCCACCGTGCTGCGCACTGGCTCCCTATTATTACGCGCCCTATCCGGCCTATCCGGCGCCCGCGCCCTTGCCGCCGCCTGTGTTCAACTGGCGGGAAGGTCCGAAATACTATTCCGGCGTCGGCGCCGGCCCGGCGGTGCCGCCGTGCTATCGCCAGAACGTCCGCGTGCCCGACCGCTACGGCGGCTGGACATGGGGCGTCAAACACGGCTGCGATCCCTATTGAGCGCGGCCTGTCCTACCCCTCAGACGTCGTGGCCGGGCTTGACGGACGAAGCGGTCAGCCCTTCTTCACCGCCTCGTCCTTCTCCGTCGCGCGCCGAAACGCCTCTCGCACGGTGAGCCGCCCGACATACTCCACAAGCTCCGGGCGCTGCGGGATCATGCCGAACAGCATGCCCCAGCGCAGCCCAGAGCCCGTCACCACGTCGGCGGCGGTGAAGCGCTCGCCCATCAGATAGGGCCGGCCCTTGAGCGCGGCGACCACCACGTCGAGCAGCGTCTCCAGCGGTCGGTAGCCGATCGCGGCCGCCGGCGGCGCCTCCTTGCGCGGAAATTTCGCGTCCATCATCGCCGGCTCGATCGCGCTCGGATTGAAGAACAGCCATTGCAGATACGGGCCGCGCTGCGGGTCGCTGACCGGCACGCTCAAGTTCGCACGCGGGAACGCGTCGGCGAGATAGGCGCAGATCGCCGCGACCTCGGTCGTCACCACGCCCTTGTGGCGCAAGGCCGGCACCTTGCCCTGCGGATTCACCGCGCGGAATGCCGGTTTGTTCTGGTCGCCGGCGCGCAGGTCGAGCAGTTCGATGTCGTACGGCTCGCCGATCTCCTCCAGCATCCAGCGCGCCACGGCGCCGCGCGAAGGAACGGCGTGATAGAGCAACAAGTCGGCCATCGGTGTCTCCCGTTCGTCGATGCGGCGCGCTTTTAGCACGGCATGCATGGTCCTTTCATGGCATGTGCTAGAGTGACGCCATGCCGGTAGCCGCATCCGATGCAGATACAACGCAGGCGATAGCCGCCGAGGTGCTCGCCACGCTCGGAAGCGGCCGGCAGATCGCGCCGTTCTCCGCGCGGCCCGGTGGGCTCACGCTCGAAAATGCTTACCGCGTGCTGCCGTTGCTGCGCGCGGCGTTCGAGGCGCGTGGCGAAACGATCATCGGCCGCAAGATCGGCTTCACCAATCGCAGCATCTGGGCGCAATACGGCGTCTATGCGCCGATCTGGGGCTATGTCACCGACCGGACCGCGCGCGAGCTCGGCCCCGACGCGACGCTGCCGGTCGCAGCCTATGCCGAACCGCGCCTCGAGCCGGAGATCATGTTCGGCCTCGGCCGTGCGCCGTCGCCAGACATGGATGACGCCGCCCTGCTCGACTGCATCGACTGGGTCGCGCTCGGCTACGAGATCGTGCAGTCGCTTTTTCCGGGCTGGCGCTTTGCGCCGGCTGATACCGTGGCCATCAATGCGCTGCACGGCGCACTGCTGATCGGCGAACGCCACGCTGTCGCCCCGCGCAGGAACGAATGGCTGCGCGAGCTTGCCACGTTCGAGCTCGAGTTGTCCTGCGGCGGGCGCGTCATGGACCGCGGCGGCGGCGCCAGCGTGCTCGACGGTCCGCTCTCGGCGCTGCGCCACCTGGTGGCGATGCTGGCAAAGGATCCGCACAATCCGCCACTCGCCGCCGGCGAGATCGTATCGACCGGCACGCTGACCAAAGCGCTGCCGGTCGCGCCGGGCGAATGCTGGACGGCGCGACCGAGCGGCATTGCGCTCGCGCCGATCACCTTGCGCTTGACATGACAAAGCCGGCCGCACATAGCGGCCGGCCCGAGTATCCGACACCTCGCTCACGCCGTCGCGGCGCGAGCTCAGTAGTAATACCAGCGGCCGTGACGCCAGGCGCGATGCGCGTAATAGCGGCCGCCCCAGTAATAACGGCCGGCCGGCCTCACCACTACGACGCCCGGTGCCGGGCCCCAGCCGCTATAGACCCAGCCGTTCCAGCCGCGCGGGCCGCCCCAGCCATAGCCGCGGCGCCAGCGATAGCCGCACCAGTACCAGCCGGGGCCGTGCCAACCGCTGTTGTACCAGCAGTGATTGTGGCCGCCGTAAATGTATTGCACCTGATCAACCACATTGAGTGTCTGCGCCGCGTCGCCGGCCGCCGCGCCCGCCGGTGCCGCCTGTGCAGCGCCGGACAGCACCAGCCCCGCGCCGAATGCGCCGGCCAGGGCCACCGCTTTTGCAAATTTTCGCATGCTGATCCTCTTTGGTCTGAGTGACGCGCCTATAACACCGTCAGCGCGGCAGGGTTTGTCATACGGCATCAAAAATGAAGGCTGTCTGAACGAATCGTTGCCTGAGAATAGCCCATCGGCCGTTCAATTCGCTTTTACCGCAGCGCACACGTTCCCGAGCGCCTGTCAATGGGCTTTCATCGGCACATTGATCTCCTGCCGCCGTCGCATATCTTTTTTGAATTACCTCAGAGAACCACAACCATGCCTGCCGTCCGTGACAATCCACAACGTCATCGTTTTGAAATGGAAACCGACGCCGGCGTCGCCTTCGCCAGCTATCGCCGCGACGGTAACACGCTGACGATCTATCACACCGAGGTGCCGCGAGCGGCCGGAGGACACGGTCTCGGCTCGCAACTGGTCTCAGGCGCGCTCGATCTTGTCCGGGCGCAGGGCGACAAGGTGATAGCGACCTGCCCATTCGTGCGCGCGTTCCTTCAGCGCCATCCGGACTATGCCGATGTGATGAAATAGCCGGTCAGCTTCTGGCGATCGCGTCGAGCGCATCCGCCAGCGCGACCGGCACCGTGACGTGCGGGTTGTGACTTGAATCGAGCTGATATACCCCGGCCCATTTTTCCCGCTGCGCACGCTCGTGGAATTGGTGGAAACGATTATCCGGCGAGTGCTTCGGACACAGAATGTAATAGCGCGGTCCGGTGAAGTCCTCCTTCAGCCGGATCTTCTGCTGAAACGTCTTGAGCGAATGCGGCACGCGGCGCCGCGCGCTCCAGGCGACATCTTCGGGAGGGGTATCCGGTGGCAGGCCGGACACCGGAATAAGGCCGGTCGCCGCGCCCCCGCCGGCGCGCTGCGCGCGCGTCGTTTCGGGCAAAAGGTCGAATACACTGTCGCCGTCGCGTGGCGCGAAGGCGTCGACATAGATCAGCTTGGCGATGCGGGGCCGCGCGCGGTCGGCAACCCCGGTCGCAACCATGCCGCCGTAGCTGTGACCGACGAGATGCACGTCCGACAGATCTTCCCATTCAAGCACGTTGACGATGTCGGTGATGTGGGTGTCGAGATCGATATCGGGTGAGGCGAGATGTGAGCGCTCGCCAAGCCCGGTGTAGGTCGGCGTGATCAGACGATGGCCCCGCTCCGCCATCAACGGATGCATCTTCTTCCAGGCCCATCCCGCCGACCAGGCGCCATGAGCCACCACGAACAACGCCATTTTTGATTGATCCTCTATTCCGCGGCCACCGCTCGCGTCGCGCGGCGGTTCTGCGTGCCGGCGCGCGACCTTATGAAATCAAGCGCGACGACGCAAAGGCCGGCGGCGAGAACCTGCCAACCTGGGCGGATGCCCACCTCGGTATCGAATGCTGTCGATAGAATGCGCCACGGCGACACGTGAAAGGCCATGCCGAGGCCCACCGCCTCGCCCAAGAACGTCAGCGCCGAGACGGTGACGGTCAGCACCAGCAAGCCGAGCGTCGACAATTCGGCAGCGCCGCGCCACCAGACAACAAAACGGTACAGCAGCAGCCAGCCGAATAGCGCGGCCACGAAGATCGGCACCGTCACGTCGGCCTTGGTCTGCTGGAAGTAATGGATCAGCGCGAGCAGTGCGATGCCGTAGACAATCATGTGCAATCGCCGCCACGTCGATCCGCCGAGCCGCCGCACCATCGCATCCGTCGAGGTCGCCGCCAGCACCGCCAGTCCGATCCAGGCCACCGCGCCGATGATGAGATAGACCCGGCTGGTGATCTCCGTAACGAATTTCACGACGCTGTAGCTTTGATCGGCAAAGAACAGCGCGAGGTGCGCGGCGATATACAAGAATGCCGCAACGCCGATCATCCGGCGCACGTCGATCAGCGCGCCATAGCGTGCGATCCGCCGCAGCGGCGTCACCGCCAAAGCAAGACCGAGGAACACCAGCGCCCAAAACCCGGCACGGTGAATAAGATCGTTGATCGGCCGCGCGCCGTGCGCGATCCTGGAGGCTTCCGTCAGCGCTTTCATGAACGGAAAGAGCAACAGCGCCAGAGTAGCGATCCGTAGCGCCGACAACCGGCCGCGCCGGTCGCGCCATATTTGCCACGGCTTTTTTGCGGACTCCCGCGTCCCCTCGCTCATGCCCTGCGACTAGCATGGCGATTGATCCTCACCCAAGGCGGGAACTCTGCTCCTGACGGCTTTGTGATGGGATGGGCGGGCTCGTGATAAAATTCAGGGCGATTCGTAAGAGATCCGTCCGGACCACTCGTCAACGACGTCCGGCAGACAATCGGGAGGGAACACACGAGCAAGAGGGCCGTTGAGTGATCGCCGCGCCGGGCCATTTCGAGGAGGCCACCGATGTTGCGAACCCTGTTACGTGCACTGCTTGTTTCCGTTCCCATCTTTTTCACCACCGTCGCGTTTGCCCACGACATCTGGATCAGTCATGGCGCCTACCGCAATCCGGCAGGCGAATGGTGCTGCGGCGCCAGTGACTGCGGCGTCGTCGCCGCGAACGCCGTCAAGCCTGTCGTCGGCGGCTATTCGCTGCGCGGCGATGTGACTTACGGCGCGGCCGCAACCGGTAATTCAGCGGACGGGCCGACATGGCACGAAGAGATCAACGAAGTCGTGCCTTACAATCAGTCGCTGCCCTCCCCTGACGGCTCGTACTGGCGCTGCAAGCGGCCGGACGGCTCCAGCCGCTGCTTCTTCGCGCCCAAGCCTGAGATGTAAGGCGGCGCCGGCGCATGTATCTGCAGCGTCAGCATCTAGGTTGGGCTCGCTAATCGTTCGCGGCACGCCAGCAAGAGCGCCGCGATCAGCACGATATTGATGAACGCAAACAGCGTCAAAACGCCGATGGTCCAATCAACTCCAACTCTCTCGATCAATAGCGCGCCAGCTGACGGCGCGAGCGCCTGCGCGACCAAACTCGGAAACGCCAATTTTCCGATCAGCCGCGGAAACCGCAGCGGTCCGAACAATGCCAGCGGCAGCGTGCCGCGTGCGAGCCACCCGACGCCGTAGCCGGCGCCGAACAGGACAATAATGACGGTCAGTATCGGAAACGCCGCCGACAGCAGAATGAGGCTCGCCGCCACCACCACGCATGCAAAAATCATCGTCCAGATCGGGTGGTAATGACCACCGAACATCCGCTCGACCAGGCGCGCGGCAACCTGCGACGGACCGAACAATGTGCCGAGTGCGACGGCAGCGGCAGGCGTTGCGCCGCGCGCCTCCAGGAAGATCATGAGATGCACAAGCACGATGGAGCCGATCGAGGACATGATCGACAAGACAACTCCAAGCAAAACCAGAATGGCCGTTTCGCGCGCGATCGGCAGCCCCTTGCCGCCACCCTGCGTCTTGTCTTGCAAGTCGTTCCCGGTCGGACGCTGATTGCGCACAGCGGCCATCTGCAACGGCAAAGCTACAAGAAGATGCAGCGCAGCGTAAATGAAACACGCGCTCCGCCAGCCGGCTGTGTCGATCAGATACGTGCTTAACGGCCAGCACACCGTCGAGGCAAAACCGCCGATCAAGGTGAGGCTGGTGATCGCGCTACGGGCGCTATGCCCGTACATACGGCCGAGCGTGGCAAAGACGGCATCGTAGAGCCCGGTTCCCATCGCCAGGCCGACGACGACCCATGCCGCGAGATAGATCGCGAGGTTCGCGGCAAGGCCGATCCCGGCGAGACCGGCCGCATACAGCAGCGAACTCGCGAGCAACACGGGCCGGCCGCCATATTGATCGATCCAGCGGCCAACCAGCGGGGAGATCAGTCCCCCGGTCAAAAGCCCGATGGTCGTGCCGCTGACCACGGAACCGAGTGACCAGCCGGTTTCCGCGACGATCGGAGTGCCGAACACGGCCGGAAAGTACAGAGACGACCCCCACGCAAGGATTTGCGCGATGCCAAGGGCGGCAACGACAAAGCGTCGATCAGGGCCGTCGGACGTGATATTCACGGTATGCTTTTTAGCAGCCTTGCCTCTCCGGAATTGTCCGTGGCTGGTGGAAATCGTCACCAAACCAGGCAGTCGAGTACAGCGATTTCGTCATAGCTCGGAAAAGACACCCCGAAAAAGGCGCTGATTCGCGCGGATTTTTCGGAAAAGGAGGCAAGCCTGCCTCAAAATGAGCTTTGTTTTTGTAGCTTTTCAGTCCCCGAATCGCTTTGTGAAGTTTTCATTACTCTACAGTAAGTTAAGCCATGCGTTTCTTGATTAGCTGCATCGCAGCATAATCGCTACCGCACCGCACAGCTCGGGGCTATCTTTCGTCAAGTTGATTGGCCCGGCTGGGGTCGGGCCTCAAAGAAAGACCGAGGAAAATCAGATGTTTGCGACCGTCGTGCGCTTCCTGAAGGCCTGGAGGCGTTATAACCGCAGCCTGAACGAGCTCAATCGTCTGGGCGATCGTGAGTTGGCCGATATTGGCATCAGCCGTTCGGACATCCCGCGGGTGGCTTGGGGCGTGGCCCAGAAGGCCTAAAGGTTCCACCCTCCTGTTATGCGGAAGACGCCCGCCCCGTGCGGGCGTTTTCGTTTTCAGCGTTGTCGCAGCCGATGGGCGGCCCTAGCTTGCCGGCGATGACGGCAAAACCCATCCACATCATCGGCGGCGGCCTGGCCGGCGCGGAGGCTGCCTGGCAGATCGCGCAGCACGGCGTGCCCGCCATCATCCACGAAATGCGCCCGGTCCGGCAGACCGCCGCGCACAAGACCGACCTCCTGGCCGAGCTGGTCTGCTCCAACTCGTTCCGCTCCGACGATGCCGAGCAGAACGCGGTCGGCCTGCTCCATGCCGAGATGCGGCGGCTTGGCTCGCTGGTGATGCGGGCGGCCGACACCCATCAGGTGCCGGCCGGCGGCGCGCTCGCTGTCGACCGTGACGGCTTTTCGGCGGCCGTGACCGCGGCGTTTGATGCCCATCCGCTGATTTCACTGATACGCGAAGAGGTCGCGCGGCCACCGGCCGAGTGGGACCGTGTGATCATCGCCACCGGGCCTCTTACGTCGCCCGACCTTGCCGGATCGATCCGCACCTGGACCGGCGAGGACGCCCTCGCCTTCTTCGACGCGATCGCTCCGATCGTGCATCGCGACTCGATCGACATGAGCAAGGCCTGGTTCCAGTCGCGTTACGACAAGGCCGGCCCGGGCGGCTCCGGCGCCGATTACATCAACTGCCCGTTGACGCGCGACCAGTACGAGCAGTTCGTCGCGGCGCTGATCGCCGGCGAGAAGGTCTCGTTCCATGACTGGGAATCCAAAACGCCTTATTTCGACGGTTGCCTGCCGATCGAGGTGATGGCCGAGCGCGGCGTTGAGACGCTGCGGCACGGCCCGATGAAGCCGTTCGGGCTCACCAATCCGCATGATCCGCAGACCAAGGCCTATGCCGTCGTGCAGCTCCGCCAGGACAACAGGCTCGGCACGCTGTTCAACATGGTCGGCTTCCAGACCAAGCTGAAGCACGGCGAGCAGGTCCGCATCTTCCGCACCATCCCCGGGCTCGAGCGCGCGGAGTTCGCGCGGCTCGGCGGACTGCATCGCAACACCTTCATCAACTCGCCGAAGCTGCTCGACGCCACGCTGCGGCTCAAGACCGAGCCGCGGCTGCGCTTTGCCGGGCAGATCACCGGCTGCGAAGGCTATGTCGAGTCCGCCGCGATCGGCGGGCTCGCCGGCCGCTTTGCCGCGGCCGAGGCGCTCGGCGAGGACCTCGCGACGCCGCCGCCGACCACGGCGCATGGCGCACTGCTCACGCACATCACCGGCGGCCATGTCGAAACGATCGATGACGGCCCGCGCTCGTTCCAGCCGATGAACGTGAACTTCGGCTTGTTCCCGCCGCTGACGCGTGCGCCCGCCGTCGGCGCGGACGGCAGGCGTTTGCGCGGCAGCGAGAAGGCGATGGCGAAGAAACGCGCGCTGTGCCGGCGCGCGCTCGATGACCTCGGGCGCTGGCTCAGCGGCGAGCACGCTGCGGCCGCGGAATAGTGTTAAAAGCCCGCGATGAATCAAGAGCTGTCCCGCCGCTGGCAGTCGCATGTCGTGCTCAAGCGCGACCTGTTCAGCACGGTCGAACGCGGCCGCTGGCTGACCGACCAGCGCGAAGTCGACGCCGTGTTGCGCCGGATCGACGATGTGCCGTGGTTTTCGCGGCCGCTGGCGCGCCACCTGTTCAAGCGCGAGGCGCGCGCGCTGGCGCTGGCACCGCAAGGTCTCGGACCGCCGCTGCTCTTCAAAGGCGACGACGTGCTGGTGCGCGGGTTCATCGGCGGCGTCGCGCTGCATATCGCCAACCCCAAGGGTGACCGCGCTTACTTCGTCTCGGCCAAGGCCGTGCTGCGCGCCCTGCACCGTGCCGGTCTCTGTCACAATGACCTCGCCAAGCGACAGAACTGGCTGCGCACCCCGGACGGGCGCGCGGCCGTCACCGACTTCCAGCTCGCCGCCTATTTTCCGCGCCGCGGCAAGCTCTACCGTGTGCTCGCCTACGAGGACCTGCGCCATCTGCTCAAGCACAAGCGCAGCTATGTGCCGGAGGCGCTGACGCCGCGCGAGCGGGCGATCCTTGCCCGCAAGAGTGTCATCACGCGCGTCTGGATGGCGACCGGCAAGCGCGTCTATTACGCGGTCACCCGAGGCCTGTTCAATTTCACCGACCGCGAGGGCGCGGGCCTGCGCCTCATCAAGGACGCGCCGGCGATCGTGGCGCGGCTGAGAGAGCATCCGCAGGTGCGAGACGCCGTCGTGGTTGCCTATCCCGAGCGGCGTACCGGCACGGGGCTCTATGCCTTCGTCGAGACCGACGCCGTCGATGAAACTACGCTGCGCACCTTCCTGAACGATGGCAATACGCCGCCCGCGCCGGAGCGCCTGCAGATCGTGGCGGCGCTGCCGCGGCACGCCGATGGCACCCCCCGTACCGAAATTCTCCAGTTGGTCGCGATGAACCAGCTCGACCTGATCGAGCCGCTGCTCGACAATGAGCGGGACCGTAAGACGGTCGACGCGATCGTCGCGACACGCCGCAATCTGCGCGACCGTTTCGCCTTTTAGCGAAAGATACGACGCGGGTCGTGCGCCGCACGGAAGATCAGCCACTGACGACGCCAGAGCGGCAGCGGCACCGCGCGCGCCAACGACGGCCCGATCGTTGCCGCTGGAAGCAGAGCCGGCAGGATTTCGCCTGGCACGTTCGCAAGAAGAGCCGCCGCGGTATCGAGATGGCGGCGCGCGTCGACCGGCCGGTGCGCGTCGGCATAGGCCCGCGCCAGCCCGGCATGGCGCGCCAGTGTTTCGACCTCATCGCCCTGCCCGCCGAGGATTGCTGCCGCCAGCGCGATGATTGTCCCTCGCGAAGCCGCTTCATCCGCCGTCGATTGCTCGTAAAGCTCCGCGACGCGGGCGTCGATCAGGGTCGCCAGCCGTTCGACCGGCAACTGATGCCGGAGCACGACCTCAAGCAGCGCCACCGCCACTGGATGCGCCGCCGCTTCCTCGGCACGTTGGCCGTCGAGCACATCGCGCCACCATTGCAGACGGATCTCGCCGGCCATCGGTTCGCGCACCCGCGCCCGCACCGCGGCAGTCTCGATGTCGAAGGCATAAAGCGCATAAAGGGCGTCACGGCGGTCCGCCGGCGCATAGAGCGTTGACCAGAACCGCTCCTTGTCACGTTCGGCCACCAGCCGCCGGCAGTACTCGAACGCGCCGGGCGCCGCCATCGCGGTCAGGGCTTGTTGTCGGGCGCCTGCGAGAGCGAGTCGCGGCCGGTGCCGACGCCGAGATAGATCAGGATCGGCGAGGCGATGAAGACCGAGGTGTAGGTGCCGACCAGGACCACGCCGA
>CAZNTY010000354.1:0-5592 GCA_964576085.1 uncultured Undibacter sp.
CGGGTGATCGAGGCAGTGAAGATCCTCGACCGCAAGCGGGTCGATTTCGAATATGAGGGCGAGATGGCCGCCGACGTGGCGCTCAATCCGGAGCTGATGAAGCCGTACCCGTTCTGCCGGTTGTCTGGACCGGCCAATGTGCTGGTGATGCCGGCCTTCCAGTCGGCGTCGATCTCGACCAAGATGCTGCAGGAGCTGGGCGGCGCGACCGTGATCGGGCCGCTGCTGGTCGGGCTCGACCGGCCGGTGCAGATCGTTCAGCTCGGCGCCAAGGACAACCAGTTGGTCAACATGGCGGCCCTCGCCGCCTTCAACGTGAGCGGGTAGAACATCAACCTGTCACGGCCGGGCTTGTCCCGGCCATCCACGTCCTGCTTAGAGAAACGAAGGCGTGGATGCCCGGCGCAAGGCCGGGCATGACGATCGAGAGGTTTCAGCAAAATGGCTTCAAAAAAACTGTCCGGCGTGATCGCCGCCATCTCGACCCCGGTACAGGATGACGGCGCGCCGGACATCGCGCGCGCGCTCAAGCTCGCCCGCTTCCTGCTCGACAACGGCTGCGACGGCCTCAACGTGCTCGGCACCACCGGCGAGGCGACGTCATTCTCGCTCGACGAGCGCAAGCGGGTGATGACCGCCTACAAGGAAGCCGGCCTGCCGATGGATCGTCTGATGGTCGGCACCGGCGCCGCCGCGGTGGCGGACGCTGTCGCGCTGACGCGCCACGCGGCGTCGCTCGGCTTTGCCGGCGCGCTGGTGCTGCCGCCGTTCTACTATAAGAATGTGCCGGATGACGGCCTCGTCGCCTATATCGAGGCGCTGGTGACATCGACCGCCGACCGCCCGGTGCCGATCTATCTTTATCATTTTCCGGCGCAATCCGGGCTGCCGTGGCATGTCGAGCTCATCAAGCGACTGCGCAAGGCTTTCGGCTCGCGCATCGTCGGCCTGAAGGACTCCTCCGGCGACATGGCTTATGCCCGATCAGCGGCCGCTATCGACCCGGACTTTGCCGTGTTCCCCTCAACCGAGGCCTGCCTGCTCGAGGCGCGCTCCGGCGCCTTCGCCGGCTGCATCTCGGCGACCGCCAATCTCAACGCCGACCTCTGCGCGCGCGCATGGCGCGGCGACGCCGCTTCGCTCGACGCCGCCGTCGCGATCCGCAAGCTGTTCGAAGGCAAGGCTCTGGTTTCCGGCGTGAAGGCGCTGCTTGCGCATATCCACGGCGACCCGGCGCTGGCGCGCGTGAAACCACCGCTCGCCGCCTTTCCGGCCGCCGATCGGGCCGCGGTCATTGCCGGCTACGATACGGTGCGGGCAAAGCGCGTCGCCTGATCTTGCCGGATGGCGTTGACGCACCGGCGTCGGCTGACTATAAGCCGCCGACGCGGCAAGGCATCTTTCCGCAACATTTTCAGGCCAATAATCTATCGCTCCAACGGGATGTAACGCCCGCGGGCGTCACTCGGAACGAGAGTCACTGATGGCGAACACCAAATCAGCCCGCAAGGCGGCGCGGCAGACAATCCGCAAGACCGAGATCAACAAGGTGCGGCGCACCTCGCTGCGCAACTCGGTGCGCAAGGTCGAGGAGGCGATCGCCTCGGGCGACCGCACTGCAGCGTCGGCCGCACTGAAGGCAGCCGAGCCGAAGATCATGCGCGCAGCACAGCTCGGCGTGATCCACAAGAACAATGCGAGCCGCAAAGTGTCGCGGCTGATGCATCGCGTCGCCAAGCTCGCTCAATAAGCTCGCTCAATAATTTTTTCCAATTCTTTTATGTGTTTTGCGCGCCGGCAACGGCGCGCAAAATTTTTGTTGCAAGCCTGTCACGCACGCTACAAAAATTTCTGCGCGCGCTGATTTTTGCCGAGCTGATATCGCGCCGTGGCGCACCGCGCCAAGCATCCCGGTTCAAGGTTACGTCGGAATCCGCGCAAAAAAATATCCGCGCTAGTAACGACTTATGGCGCATGCCGCGGCGGGACCCGGAAAATCATGCAGCACGGGGTTTTTCACGTGGGTACAGTCAAAAAAATTTTTGCCGCGTGAGGGCGCCTGCACGCTGGCGGCGCAAGAGAATCCGCACGACGAATCAATTTGTTGCCGGTGGATTTATCCACACTGCTTACGGCTCGGTAAGTTTTCGTCGGCGTGCGGCGGCAACACGGGCCGGCAAAGGGCATTGCAGAGCGGGAGCACTGGTGTATTTTTTGACTCCGCCGCCCGCACTTCTGCGGGCGCTACCAAGAAAAGAGCTTGTGATCCACGCTCATCGCGGATGAGAGCGCCTGTGTTTTGTCCGCGATCAGCCAACGGGGAGCAAAACCAATCCAGGCTGTAGCAGTGAGATGCGCCTGGCGATGCGTTCGAGTTCAGACTGCAGGCATACGACGGCGGGTGTCGGCCCGTGAAGAACTGGGGGGAAAGATGAGAGGCACACCGAGCGGCTTGTTCACGAAGATCGAGGCCGGACCGTCATCGGCGCACGATTGCCGCCTCTCACCGACTGTTTCATTAAAAATTTCTGCCTTTCCCAACGGCAGCCGAGACGCTACACCGCCGCCTCTTGGCTGAGCGGCGCAGCACTCAAGCCGAACCTCTCGCACCACCGGTTTTGATGTTGCGTTCGCTTCAAGGCGCGTCGGCGGAAAATCCGTCGGCCTGTTTCACCGCAATCTGTTCCAGACACTGAAAGAAACGCCGAAATGACAAATACGGAGCAAGAGCGTTGGACGCGCGTCAAAGGACGACTGCGGAGCGAAGTCGGCGAGGACGTTTATTCCAGCTGGTTCGCGCGCATGGACCTTGAAGGCGTGGAAACCGGCACGGTGCGGCTGTCGGTGCCGACCCGCTTCCTCAAGAGCTGGATCCAGTCGCACTACGCCGAACGCGTGCTGGCCTGCTGGCAGGCGGAGGATAACGATGTGAACCGCGTCGAGCTCACGGTGCGCTCCGCGGTCATGCGCAGCGTGGCCACCAAGCCCAAGGAGGTCGAGGGTTTCAACGGCCATGCGCCGCGCGGGTTTGACGGCCGCACTCTGACAGCGGGCGACGCCGGGGCCCACGAGGCGCTGGGCGGCTCGCCGCTCGACGCCCGCCTGACTTTCGACAGCTTCGTGGTGGGACGCTCCAACACCCTGGCGCACGCGGCCGCCAAGCAGGTCGCCATCGCCAAGCGCGGCGACCCGGTGATGTTCAACCCGCTCTACGTCCATTCCGGCGTCGGCCTCGGCAAGACCCACCTGCTCCAAGCCATTACCTGGGCCGGCAATGCGATCGGCGAGCGCAAGGTGCTCTATCTCACCGCCGAGAAGTTCATGTACGGCTTCGTGCAGTCGCTGCGGGTGCAGAACACGCTGGCCTTCAAGGATACCCTGCGCGGCATCGGCGTCCTGGTGATCGACGACCTGCAGTTCCTCCAGGGCAAGAACACGCAGGCCGAATTCTGCCACACCCTCAATGCCTTGATCGACGCGGGCCGCCAGGTCGTGATCGCCGCAGACCGGCCGCCCTCCGACCTGGAAAGCCTGGATGAACGGGTGCGCTCCCGGCTCGCCGGCGGCCTGGTGGTCGAGATCGGGGCGCTCGGGGAGGAGTTGCGCTTCGAGATCCTCAAGATGCGCGTCACCGCCGCCCGGGCGCATCATCCAGGCTTCGACGTGCCGATGCCGGTGCTTACCTACATCGCCAAGACCGTGACCCATAACGGCCGCGATCTGGAGGGCGCGCTCAACCGGCTGCTCGCCCACAGCAAGCTCACCGGACATGCCGTGACGCTGGAGATGGCGGAGCGCGAGATGCGCGACCTGATCCGGCCGCAGGAGCCCAAACGGGTCAAGATCGAGGACATCCAGCGGGTGGTCGCCCGGCAATACAATGTCAGCCGCTCCGATCTCCTCTCGTCGCGCCGCACCGCCAACGTGGTGCGGCCGCGGCAGGTCGCGATGTATCTCGCCAAGACACTGACGCTGCGCTCGCTGCCGGAGATCGGCCGGCGCTTCGGCGGCCGCGACCACACCACTGTCCTCCATGCGGTACGCAAGATCGAGGGCCTGGTCGGCAACGACATGGCGCTGGCCGAGGAGATCGAAATCCTCAAACGCCAGCTGCAGGAGTAAGGCGCCGGCGCGCGGCCAGGCGTCCCGGGGCGGCGTCGGGCGCCTGTGGACGCTTTGGGGATAGTGTTTCCCGCCCTTGCGATTTTCGCCCGCGCAAGCCACCTTTGCCGACCGGGGTCTGGGGCCGCCATGAAAGTCACTGTCGAACGCGCCGAACTGCTGAAATCGCTGGGCCACGTGCATCGCGTGGTCGAGCGGCGCAACACCATCCCGATCCTGTCGAACGTGCTGATCAAGGCCGAGCGCTCCAAGCTCAGCCTGAAGGCGACCGACCTCGACCTCGAGGTGATCGACGCGATCGCCGCCGAGGTCGCGCCCGGCGGCTCGACCACCGTGCCGGCGCACATGTTCTACGAGATCGTGCGCAAGCTGCCGGAAGGCGCGCAGATCGTGATCGAAGGCTCCGGCGACCGCGCCGTGCTGACGATCCGCGCCGGCCGCTCGCGCTTCACCCTGCAGACGCTGCCGGAGAGCGACTTCCCCGACCTCGCCACCGGCGAGATGACGCATTCGTTCAAGCTCGCCGCCGTCGACCTCAAGCGGCTGATCGACAAGACGCAATTCGCGATCTCGACCGAGGAGACACGCTATTACCTGAACGGCATCTTCCTGCACGCCGTCGGCACCGGCAAGAACGCGACGCTGCGCGCGGTCGCTACCGATGGCCATCGCCTCGCGCAGGTCGAGCTGCCGCTGCCGGACGGCGCCGCCGGCATGCCCGGCGTGATCGTGCCGCGCAAGACCGTCGGGGAGGTGCAGCGTCTGATCGAGACCGGTGAAGGCGAGATTGCTATCGAGCTGTCGCAGGGCAAGATCCGCTTCTCGATCGGCGAAGTGGTGCTGACCTCGAAGCTGATCGACGGCACGTTCCCCGATTACGGCCGCGTCATCCCGGTCCACAACGACAAGGAGCTGACGGTCGACAAGAAGGACTTCGAGGCCGCGGTCGACCGCGTCTCGACGGTATCGAGCGAGCGCGGCCGCGCGGTGAAGCAGTCGATCTCCGGCAGCAAGCTGGTGCTGTCCGTCACCAATCCCGACTCCGGCAGCGCCACCGAGGAGCTCGAGGTCGAATACACCGCCGATCCGCTCGATATCGGATTCAACTCGCGCTACCTGCTTGACATCGCGGCGCAGATCGATGGCGAGGTGGCGGTGCTCAAGCTCGCCGATCCCGGCTCGCCGACCCTGATCCAGGACAAGGAATCCAAGGGCGCGCTCTACGTGCTGATGCCGATGCGGGTGTGAGCCGGGGACCAGGGATCAGGAGTCAGTAATCAGAAGGCGAGTTTGCTGTTTGTTGTTGTCATGCCCGGCCTTGTGCCGGGCATCTCGCTTAAGGATGCACCCTGCTCACCTAAGCGAGATGGCCGGGACAATCCCGGCCATGACGGCTAAATAACTTCCCCTGACGGCTGCCGCGATCACGCGCCTCACACTCAATAACTTCCGCAGCTAGCATGCGGCGAC
>CAZNTY010000355.1:0-2307 GCA_964576085.1 uncultured Undibacter sp.
CGCTCGACCGCGACGCTGGCCTGCGTCGGCCGCCGCCAGGCTTATTTCCGTGACGAATTCCTCTCCGCGCTCGAAATCCTCAATCGCGGCGATCTCAAGCCCGACCAGATGATCGGTTCCTGGGCTGGCGCCTTTGGACCCACGCAGTTCATGCCGACAGCGTTCAAGCGCTACGCGGTGGACGGCGACGGCGATGGCCGCCGCGATGTCGTCGGCAATCCGTCCGACCTGATCGCTTCGACGGCGAACAACCTCAAGAAGGACGGCTGGATCGCCGGCGAGACGTGGGGCTACGAGGTCGTCATCCCCAAGGGCTTCAACTACATGCTGGCGGATCGAAACCGCCAGCTCACGATCGCCGATTGGGAACGGCACGGCATCAAGCGCGCCGGCAACAAGGCATTTCCGCATCCGAACGAACGCGCCTACTTGCTGGTGCCGGCCGGTAACCAGGGGCCGGGCTTCCTGATGCTTAACAATTTCAAGGTCATCATGAAGTACAACCCGGCAGAAGCCTACGCGCTGGCGATCGGCCATCTTGCCGACCGGCTGCGCGGTGGGGAGCCGTTCGTGCAACCCTGGCCGCGGCATGAGCCGGTACTGACTCGCGATGAACGGCGCGAGCTTCAGGAACTCTTGAACCGCAAGGGCTTCGACACCGGCGAGCCGAACGGCCGGCTTGGCGCCAAGGCGCGCGCGGCCGTCCGCGATTACCAGGCCTCGATCGGCCTGATTCCTGACGGTTTCGCCTCAGCCACTATCCTGGCGCGGCTGCGCGGCCGTTAACCCAGCCCAGCCTTCAGGTTGACAACTTCCTGAGATTTCTGACCGATAGGGCCGGGGCGCCGGGTTGGGCGCCGGAGCCATTGTCGGTCGGCGCAGTGATGGCAAAAAACAAGTTCTGGCAGGGGGTTAAGGAGCACGCTGGGGTCATCTCGGCAGCCGCCTGCACGCTTGCGCTGATGACCGCGCCGGTGCTCGCGCAGTTCGGCAACTTCAACAACCAGCGCGGCAGCTTCGACTCGTTCTTCAGCCCGTTTCAGGCGCCACGCGCGGCCCCCGAGCGGCCCATCGACTACAGCCGCGCGCCGGCCGCACGCAAATACGAGACCCAGCCGGCCGGCGGCAGCGTGCTGGTGCTGGGCGACTCCATGGCTGACTGGCTCGCCTACGGACTCGAAGACGCGCTCGGCGATCCGCCCGACCTTGCCGTGGTGCGCAAGAACCGTGCGACGAGCGGACTGATCCGATACGACAGCCGCAACGAAACGCCCGACTGGCCGCAGGTGATCCGCGAGTCGATCGCCCAAACCAAGCCGAATTACATCGTGATGATGGTCGGGCTCAACGACCGGACATCGCTGCGCGAACGCGTATCGCCTGCGACCGCTCCGAGCGCCAAGCCGGGCACGACGGCGCCGGCACAAGCTCCGGGCGCGGCTAAACCGTCTGCAGCGCAGCAGCAGCCGCAACAGCAAGCTGCGCCTGCGGGCGAAAAGGCGGCGGCCGAGGCCAAGCCGGATCCGAGCGATGCCGAGCAAGGACCGCCGGAAACTCCGGCGGCGTCCGCCACACCAGAACCGCCGCCGCAGAAAGACAAGAACGGTACGATCATTACGACCTATCGCGTCTATGACTTTCACACCGAGGAGTGGGAGATCGCCTACACCAAGCGCATCGACGCCACCATCGCTGCGCTGAAGAGCGCCGGCGTGCCGGTGTTCTGGGTCGGGCTGCCGTCGGTCCGCGGGCCGAAATCGACGGCGGAAATGCAGTATCTCAACGACCTTTATCGGGCGCGTGTTGAGAAGGCCAACCTCAACTACATCGACGTGTGGGACGGCTTCGTCGACGACAGCGGACGCTTCACGCCGCAGGGGCCCGACTTCGAAGGCCAGATCCGGCGGCTGCGCGCCGGCGACGGCGTCCATTTCACCAAGGCCGGTGCCCGCAAGCTCGCGCATTACCTCGAGCGCGAGCTTCGCCGCGTGATGACGCCCGGCGGCGAGGTGGTCGCCCTGCCGTCGAGCGAGCCGGTGCCGGCGCAGCCCGCGAAGCCGAGCGGACCCGCGGCGCGGCCGCTTGCAGGCCCGGTGGTGCCGCTGACGACGTCCGTCGGCTCGGGGCAGGAATTGCTCGGCGGAAAGGCCGCTGATCCGAACCCACCGCCGCCCAAGTCGGTCACGCGTGTGCTCGTCAACGGCGAGCCGATCGAAGCTCCGGCCGGCCGGGCCGATGACTTCGCCTGGCCGCGGCGCGTGATCGCGCCGCTCGGCACCGATCCGATCGTCGCCACCACGACCGAGC
>CAZNTY010000356.1:0-1664 GCA_964576085.1 uncultured Undibacter sp.
GTCGAGATTCCGGCTTTTTCACTCGATCTGTCCCACGGCGAACGCACGATCAATTAGGGGCGGGCAGGCAGTCGCCGAACCGGGCACGGGCCGCCTCCGGTAAAATCGCAAGCACCGCGCCGGGCTCGGCAAAATCCTGAAGCGCGATCACCTGCGGTTCCGGAACGGCGACGCAACCGGCCGTTCCGGTCGCTGACGGCAACCGCACATGGATGAAGATACATGAGCCGGCGCGCGCGGCACGGTCGGTCGGATAATCGACGAGCAGGCCGTTGCGATAGGCCGATACACGCCGCATGGGTTCGCCGTGCGCAGCGCCGGCCTTGGCGCGCGAGGTGATGGTGTTGTAAGCGGGCGACGCTGGATCGTCGACGCAGACCGTGCCGTCCTTGATCTGCAGATAGCCGCGTCGCCGCACCGGCGAGAAGCCGAAGCTCGGGCCGATACGGTAGACCCCCGCCGGGGCGCGCTTGTCACCCTCGATCTTGATCGGCTCGCCGTCCCGAGCGAAGGCTTGGAAGATGCGCCCCCAGGCCATGCCCTTCGTTCCGACCAGCGCGGATTGCAGGCCGCCGACAGGCCGCCACGGCTCGCCGGGCGACGTGCGCTCAAAACGCTGCAAACGCGCCGCGGCCGAATTCATTGTGGCGGCCGTGACAAGAACGAGCCGCCGCGCCGTTGCCAGCGGCGCGGGGCAAGATTGTGCGAGAGCGAGCTCATGTCCGAAGGCAAGGAGGCTCAATGCGAGGATGACCTTGCCCGTGACGTGAGTCATCCGTCTCAATTCGCCTTGGCGCCGACCTCTTCGGGCGCAAACTTATATTGCGTACTGCAGAACTCGCAGGTTACCGAGATCGCGCCGTTTTCCACCATATGATCGCGGTCGTCCTGCGAGAAGCTCTTGAGCATCGCCTCGACCCGCGAGCGCGAGCAGGAGCATTGCGCGACGATGTCGACGCCCTTGAACACACGCACGCCGGGTTCATGGAACAGGCGATACAGCAACCGCTCGCTGGAAAGCTCGGGATCGACCAGTTCGAGATCCTCGACCGTCTCCATTAGCGCGCGGCCTTCGACCCAGGCGTCGTCTTCCGGAACTTGATGCAGCTCGGTGCCGGGGGGAGCATCGCCCGGATGGATGTCGGCGACACGCCGGCGCTCGGGTGCCTGCGGCAGGAATTGCAGCAACAGGCCTCCGGCCCGCCACGTGCGGCGGGGACCGTCGCTCGCGGCACGGAATTCTTCCGCCACTGCGAGGCGCACCCGCGTCGGGATCTGCTCGGACTTGGCGAAATACTCATGCGCCGCCGCTTCGAGACCGCCGCCCTCGAGCGCGACCAGCCCTTGATAGCGGTTGGCTTCCGGGCCCTGATCGATCGTCATCGCAAGATGGCCACGGCCGAGCAGCGTGCCGCCGTCGGCGTTGCCCGCGGCTTCGACGCGCGCCGCGTCAAACCGCGCATAGGCGCGCACCTTGTCGGGCATGACGAAATCGACCACCAGCATGCGCACCGGGCCATCGGTCTGGGTCTGCAGGATCAGCCGGGCGTCCTTGATCGCCGAGCCGAGCATCACGGTGAGCACGACCGCCTCGCCGAGCAGCTTCGCCACTGGCAGCGGATAATTGTGCCCGGACAGGATTTCGTCTACGGCGCTTCCCAGCC
>CAZNTY010000357.1:0-16095 GCA_964576085.1 uncultured Undibacter sp.
TCGCTCGACCAGACTTTCGTCATGGAGCCCGGAAAGGCCCGTCTGCCGAGGCCGCCGATCCAGTAGGGGACCGCGCCGCGACGCCGGTTGACGGCGTGGCCCGAGGGGTATTCTTTCTCGCGCATGAAAGCCGCCAGCTCCACGCCACTGCGCTCGCGTCCCCTGGCTTTGCCGAATCTGCTGACCTATGCGCGCATCGCCGCGGTTCCGGTGGTTGCGGCGTGCCTCTATTGGCAGGCGCTGCTCGGCGGCGGCCTGTGGCTTCGCTGGGTGGCGCTGGCGATCTTCATCGCTGCCGGCGTCACCGACATCCTCGACGGTTATTTTGCGCGGGCCTGGCAGCAGCAGACCTCGCTCGGCCGCATGCTCGACCCGATCGCCGACAAGCTGCTGGTTGCGGCCTGCCTGCTGATGCTTGCCGTCGATGGCACGATCGCCGGCTGGTCGCTGTGGGCGGCGCTCATCATCCTGTGTCGCGAGATCCTGGTCTCGGGCCTGCGCGAATATCTGGCGGAACTGCGGGTCAGCATGCCGGTGACGCAACTGGCGAAATGGAAGACGATCGGGCAGATGGTGGCGGTCGGCTTCCTGCTGGCCGGCCGGGCCGGCGACCAGATCGTGCCTTATGTGACGCATGTCGGCCTGGTCCTGCTCTGGCTCTCGGCGCTGCTCACGCTCTACACCGGCTGGGATTATCTGCGTGCCGGGCTCGAGCACCTGATCGAGGACTGACCGTGAAACTGCGTTATTTCGCCTGGGTGCGCGAGCGCATCGGCAAGCCGGAAGAGGACCTCGACCCGCCGGCCTCGGTTGCGACCGTCGGGCAGCTGATCGCCTGGCTTGCGGGCCGGGGTGAGGAATATGCTTATGCCTTCGAGAATCCGAAGGTGATCCGCGCGGCGATCGACAAGACCCACGTCCGGGCCGAGGCCGCCATAAAGAACGCCCGTGAAATCGCGTTTTTCCCGCCGATGACCGGCGGCTGAACGGCCTGTTGTTCAACCTTGCATGGTGTCGGCGCTCCCGCCGGATTACATTGCCGTGCATGACAGCGACTGTTCGTCTGCAGCGCGAACCCTTTGACGCCGCCGCCGAGGCGGCGAAACTCGCGCGCGGCCGGACCGATGTCGGCGCCGTGGTCACTTTCACCGGCGTCTGCCGTGGCGAGGAGAGCGGCAAGCCGATTGTGGCGCTTACGCTCGAGCACTATCCGGAAATGGCCGAGCAGGAAATTGCACGCCATGTCGAGGAGGCGCGGTCGCGCTGGCCGCTGCTCGGCGTCACCGTGGTCCATCGCTACGGCCGCATCGTGCCGGGCGAAGACATTGTCCTGGTCGCGACGGCATCCTCGCACCGCGAGGCCGCCTTCGCCGCCGCCGAATTCCTGATGGACTACCTGAAGACGCGCGCGCCGTTCTGGAAGCAGGTCGAGCAGGCCGGCGGCAAGACCTGGGTCGAGGCGCGCGCGGCCGATGACGAGGCGGCGGCGCGCTGGCGTGCGCCGAACCGCGCGGCCGAATAGTGGCACGGAGAGCGGGGATGGTTCCGATCGTCTTGACTGCCATCGCCGCCGTGGCGCTGACCATCCGGCCCGCTCCGGCCGCACAGGTTGCTTATTATGATGTACCGAAGGGCGCGCAGCCGCATGACGTTGCACCAGCGCCGGACGGCCACGTCTGGTACACCGCGCAGGCGCAAGGCGCCCTCGGCGTGCTCGACCCGAAGACCGGTGTGATCGAGCAGATTCCGCTCGGCATCGACTCGGCCCCACATGGTGTCATCGTCGGCCCGGACCGCGCCGCCTGGGTCACCGACAGCGGCCAGAACGCGATCGTCCGCGTCGACCCGACGACCAAGGCGGTCAAGCTGTTTCCGCTGCCGGTCGATTTCGCCAACGCCAATCTCAACACCGCGACCTTCGACGCCAAGGGTGTCCTGTGGTTCACCGGGCAGAACGGCGTCTATGGCCGCGTCGATCCGGCGAACGGCAAGGTGGAAGCATGGAAGGCGCCGAAGGGCGTCGGGCCCTACGGCATCACGACCACGCCGAAAGGCGACGTATGGTATGCCTCGCTCGCCGGCGACCACATCGCCAAGATCGACACCGTGAGCGGCGACGCCGCGATGGTGCCGCCGCCGAAGCCCGGCGTTAATCCACGGCGGGTGTGGTCGGACTCCAAGGGCATGATCTGGACCAGCTTCTGGTCCACCGGCGAGGTCGGCCGCTACGATCCGGGCACCAAGAGCTGGAAGGTCTGGGCGCTGCCAAACAGCGGCTCCGGCTGCTACGCGGTTTATGTCGACAACCGCGACAAGGTCTGGCTGAGCGATTTCACCGCCAACGCGATCGTGCGCTTTGACCCCGATACGGAAAAATTCGAGAGCTTTCCGAGCAACCGCAGCAACGCCGCCGTTCGTCAGCTACTGGGCCGGCCCGGCGAAGTGTGGGGCGCCGAATCCGGCACCGACCGGCTGGTGGTCGTGCGGCAATGATACGTTAGGTTGCGGCATGACGTCTGCAATCGATTCGCGCTTCTGCCGTCGCGGTTTTCTGATCGCGCTTGGCGGCCTGGCGATGTCGGCCATCGCGCCGGCGTCCGGTCGTTCCGGTGAGCGGCTGATCGCAAGCCTGATCGCGCAGGCACGGGCCTTTCCAGCCATTTCCAGGCGGATCGAGATCATCTCCCGCGCGCTGCTCGGCCACCGCTACGAGGCCAATACGCTGATCGGCGGGCCGCGTCGGGCAGAGGTCTTCGTCGTGCGCGACGACCGTTTCGACTGCGTCACGTTCTGCGAGACGGTCCTGGCGGCGGCGCGGGCGCACGACCTGCCGTCGTTCGAGGCCGCCCTGCGCATGGTCCGCTACCGTGACGGCATCGTCGACTGGCGCGAGCGCAATCATGACTTCGCCGCCTGGTGCGCCCGTAACATTGCCAACGGCAGCTGCCGGCCGGTTTCGCTCGGCGCGCCGACCGAGATCAGGAAAGTGCTGGAGACACCACGCGCGCTCGGCCGCCGCAGCTATACGATTGCCGCCATCCCCAGCGCCATGCTGCTGGCGGACAAGAGCCGGCTGCAGGACGGCGACATCGTCGGCTTCGTGTCGCGCCGGTCGTCTCTCGATTATTTTCATACCGGCTTCCTGATGCTGGACGGCAAGGACGCGTTGCTGCTGCGCCATGCATCCGAAAGCCACGGCCGCGTGGTGAACGAGCGGATGGACCGATTCCTTGCCGTCAACCGTCCTCGCTACGTGACGGTGCTGCGGCCGACCGAGACGGAGGCAACCAAGGCATGATGCGCCCGATCATCGCGCTCGTCGCCACTGTCGCTTTCGCTCACTCTGTTGCCGCGGCCGAGCCGAAGACCTGCTCGCAAGCCTATGAGGCGTGCCGCGCTCATGCCTGCGACGCCGGTTGTCAGGCGACATGCCGGCTGCGCTTCAACGGCTGCCTGACGACGGGCGCATTCTCGCTGAGCGCGCCGCGCACGCTGCTGCAGAACCTCAAGCGGTATTGAGCCGTCGGATTCTACGCCGCGGCTTCGGCTGCGCGCTTGCCGGTCACTTCGACGGTGTAGTCGTCCATCAGCTGCTTGGTGATGCCGCCCGGGTTGAAATTCCACTGCGCGATCTCGGACACCGGCGTGACCTCCGCGGCGCTGCCGGTGATGAAGCACTCCGAGAACGATGACAGCTCCTCCGGCATGATCCGCCGCTCGATCACCTCGAAGCCGCGTTTCTTCGCCAGCGCGATCACGGTCTGCCGCGTGATGCCGTCGAGGAAGCAGTCGGCGATCGGCGTGTGGATCTTGCCGTCCTTGACGAAGAAGATGTTGGCGCCGGTGCACTCGGCGACGCGGCCCTGCCAGTCGAGCATCATCGCGTCGGCATAGCCTTTGCGCTCGGCCGCGTGCTTGGAGATGGTGCAGATCATGTAGAGGCCGGCGGCCTTGGCGAGCGACGGCGCGGTCTTCGGGTCGGGCCGGCGGTATTGGGCGAGATCGAGCCGGATACCCTTGAGCCGCTGCGCCGGATCGAAATAGCTCGGCCACTCCCACGACGCGATCGCGAGATGGATGGTGTTGTTCTGCGCCGAGACGCCCATCATCTCCGAGCCGCGCCAGGCGACCGGGCGCACGTAGGCGTCCTTCTTGCCGTTCTTGTCGATGACAAGCTGCTTGGCCTTGACGATGTCGTCGACGGAGTAGGGGATCTCGAAATCGAGCACGTTGGCGGAGCGCTTCAGACGCTCGGCGTGCTCCTTCGATTTGAAGATCCTGCCGCCATAGGCGCGCTCGCCTTCGAACACGCAGCTCGCGTAATGCAGGCCGTGGGTGAGAACGTGGATGTTGGCCTCCTGCCACGGCACCAGCTTGCCGTCGAACCAGATCACTCCCTCAAGCCGGTCGTAAGATTGGGCAGCCATGGCAAATTCTCCTCGACGCTACGTCCCTGACGACATGTCGTTGGTTTTGCGGTGTTAAAGGCGCTTTTGCGCGCCGCGTCCAACACTTTGCGTCAGAGCCTGGTCCTCGGTAAAAGGGCCGATCCGGACCCAATTTCGGCTAAGTCGATGAGTAGGTGGGGTCGACCAAGTCGGCGGTGGGACGGGTACGATCCTTTCGTCTATCCGGTTTCTTTTGTAACAAATATACAGAATATGTCAACATGACTGACGTAAATGTGACCGCGCCGTCGAAGCCCCGTGCAAACCGGTCGGCGGCGGAGCCGATCTGGGACATCATCGAGCTCTTGTTTTTCGCCTACCGCGACTTCGTCGGCGATCCGGACGAGGTGCTGAGCAAGCTCGGGTTCGGGCGCGCGCACCATCGCGTGCTGCATTTCGTCAACCGCAATCCCGGCATGAAGGTCGCCGAGCTGCTCGACATCCTGCGCATCACCAAGCAGTCGCTCGGCCGCGTGCTCAAGCAGCTGATCGACCAGGGCTACGTGCTACAGCGCGAGGGCGCCGTGGATCGGCGCCAGCGGCTGCTGTTCGTCACGCCGAAAGGCGAGGCGCTGGCCTTGAAGCTCGCCGCGCTCCAGACCGAACGCATCGACCGCGCGCTCGGCGAACTTGGGCCGGGAGCGCGCGAGGCGGCGCAGCGCTTTCTTGCGGCGATGATCGACGTTGAAAATCGTGAGAGCGTGCTCAACCGTGTCCTGCGTGCCGATCGCGCCCAGAAGCGCGGCTGACGGAATCATGACGATGGCCGCTCCCGTTCGGTTGCCCGACGATGCCCCGCATATCCTGATCGTCGACGACGATCGTCGTATCCGCGATCTGCTGTCGCGCTTCCTGAGCGGGGAAGGCTATCGCGTCACCACCGCCGATTCGGCGGCGCACGCGCGCGCCAAGTTCAGTGGACTGAGTTTCGATCTGCTGATCCTCGACGTGATGATGCCGGGCGAAACCGGGATCGAGTTGGCGCGGTCGATCCGCAACAGCGCCGGCGGCAACGGGGTGCCCATCCTGATGCTGACCGCCCGTCATGAAATCGAGCACCGCATCGAGGGTCTGCAGGCCGGCGCCGACGATTATCTCGCCAAGCCGTTCGAGCCGCGCGAGCTGTCGCTGCGCGTCTCCAACATCCTGCGGCGCGCGCAGCCGCCGGCGCCGGAGCCTGCCGAATCCGTGCGGTTCGGCAAGTTCGTCTTCCACATCGGGCGCGGCGAGCTTCGCAAAGGCGAGCAGACGGTCAAGCTGACCGATCGCGAACGCGACATGCTGCGCATGCTGGCCAGGACACCGGGCGAAACGGTGTCGCGCCTCGACCTCGCCGGCAATGGCGATGCGGTCAGCGAGCGCGCGGTCGACGTGCTGGTCAACCGGCTGCGTCGCAAGATCGAGCGCAATCCGGCCAATCCGCTGTTCGTGCAGACGGTGCGCGGCGTCGGCTATCGGCTGGTGGTGTCATGAGCAGCCTCGACATCGGCATCGCCACCATCCGCTCGATCCGCACCGGCCTCGGCCACGTCGCGGACGGCTGGCGGCGCCTGGCGCGCTGGCTCAACGGCGTGCTGCCGAAAGGTCTCTACGCGCGGGCGCTCATCATCATGATCGTGCCGATGGTCGTGCTGCAGTCGGTCGTCGCCTACGTGTTCCTGGAGCGGCACTGGAATCTGGTGACGCAGAAACTGTCGGCCGGCGTGGTGTCCGACATCGCGGCGTTGATCGACGTCTATCGCACCTATCCGCAGGACAGCGACCGCACGCAGCTCAAGCGGATCGCGCAGGAAAAGCTCAATCTGTCGGTCGATTTCCTGCCGTTGAACGACATGCCGCCGCCCGGGCCCAAGCCGTTCTTCTCGCTGCTCGACCAGTCGCTGTCGGAGGAGCTGCGCAGCCAGATCGGCCGTCCGTTCTGGATCGATACCGTCGGCAAGTCGGCGCTGGTCGAGATCCGCATCCGGCTGGACGACGCCGTGATGCGGGTGCTGGCGCGCCGCAACGCCGCTTATGCCTCCAATTCCGGCATTTTCCTGTTCTGGATGGTCGGCACCTCGTCGGTGCTCCTGCTGCTCGCCATTATCTTCCTGCGCAACCAGATCAGGCCGATCCTGCGGCTGGCCGATGCCGCCGAGAGCTTCGGCAAGGGCCGCGAGGTGCCGAATTTCGTGCCGCGCGGTGCGCGCGAGGTGCGGCGCGCCTCGCAGGCCTTCATCGAGATGAAGAACCGGGTCGAGCGCACGATCGAGCAGCGCACGGCGATGCTCGCCGGCGTCTCGCACGACCTGCGCACGGTGCTCACCCGCTTCAAGCTTGAGCTGGCGCTGGCGGGCGACAGCCCGGAGATCGCGGCGATGAAGAGCGACGTCGACGAGATGGCGCGGATGCTCGAAGCCTATCTGTCGTTCGCGCGCGGCGACCTCGACGAAGCCTCGGCACCGGTCGACATGGCCGAGTTTCTCGAGCAGTTGCGCGCCGATCTCGAACGGCAGGGCCGCACCGCGACGGTGACGTTCCACGGCCCGCCGATCGTCACGGTGCGGCCGGACGCGTTCAAGCGATGCCTGGGCAATTTGGTTTCGAACGCCGCGCGCTTCGGCAAGACGATCTCGATCACCGGCCATCGCGATCATCGTTACCTCACCGTGACGGTCGACGACGACGGGCCGGGCATTCCCGCCGACATGCGCGAGGAGGTGTTCAAGCCGTTCCTGCGGCTCGACGACGCGCGCAACCAGGACGAAGGCAACAGCGGGCTCGGGCTTTCGATCGCGCGCGATATCGCGCGCACCCATGGTGGCGACATCACGCTTGGCGACAGCCCGCTCGGCGGGCTGCGCGCGACGGTGCGCGTGCCGGTCTAGGCCGCCTCGGCCTCGCTGTCGAAATCGCGGGCGCGGCGGCGGCGCAATCCGCGGCTGAGCGCCGCCGGAATGCAGCACAGGTCGTCGACAAATCCTGCCCAGCGTTCGGCGCTGGCAAGCCCGCGGTCGAGCGCTGCCATGGTCCGGGCGAGGTCCGGTTCCTTGTCGTTCACCCAAACCTCGAGCACGCGCGCGAACAGCAGCGCCGCGCCTTGCGCGCGCAGCAGGCCGCGCGGTCCGTGGGTGCCGATGCCGGCCGCCGTCAGCATCCAGCGCTGCGAGCGCAGCGCCATGCTGTTGAGCGCCAGGGCGAGACTTGGGCTGCGCTGCGCCGAATGCAGCAGCGAGCGCACCGCGGCCTTGTAAGGTGCCAGCGCGTCGAGCCGCCGCATCAGCACATCGAACAGACGCTCGCGCGCCGGCTCTTCCGCCACGTCGGCGGCGCTGTCGGCACCGTCGAGCACCTTGCGGTCGATGTCCTTGATGTGCGCGGCGAGGATCGCGAGGGTCGAGCCGAACTCGGCGCGCAGCTGTGAAAGCGACAGCCCGGCGCGCCCGGCGATCTCGGCAAGCCCGATCTCCTCGAGCGGCTGCTCGGCGAGCAGCGCCATCAGGGCGTCGACCGCCTTGTCCCGGTTGGTGTCACCGCGCGGCGCAGCCGACGCCTGCGTGGATGACCTGGATTTGCGCGCTGATCGTTTCGCCATGACCGCCTCCATCTGCCGACTTGAATTTATGTCTTCGAATCGGCCGGTTCCAGGGCAGTGGCGGTCAGCCTGCCAGTTCGCGCGAGCGGCGGGCTGCCCGCGCGACCGCAGCCGTCAGCAGCGTTTCAAGGCCGCCGGGGCCCATCAAGACCTCGAGCGCGGCCGCGGTCGTGCCGCCGGGCGAGGTCACATTCTTGCGCAACGTCGCAGCGTCGAGCTTGGAGCCCCGCAGCAGGTCCCCCGAGCCGGCAATCGTTTCCCGCGCCAGTCGCGCCGCCAGGGCGGCGGGCAGGCCGGCCGCGATCGCCGCGGCGGTCAGAGCTTCCGCCAGAAGGAACACATAGGCCGGGCCGGAACCGGATACCGCGGTCACGGCATCCAGCAGTTTCTCGTCATCGACCCATTCCACCACGCCGCAAGCCCCCAGCAGATCGCCGGCGAGCTTGCGCTGCGCGGTGCTGACGTGGCGGTTGCCGACCGCGACCGCGATGCCGCGGCCGATCGCCGCCGGCAGGTTGGGCATGGCGCGTACCACCGGGGTGCCGGCCGGCAGGAAGTCCTGCAGGAAGCCGAGTGTCCGGCCGGCCATGATGGAAACCACCAGGGTCGTTTTTCCCCCGCGCCGCTTGATCGACGCCATCACGGTGGCGGCCTCCTGCGGCTTGACGGCGACGACGATCACGGCCGCCTTGTCGCCGCTGGACTTTGCATTGAGCGTGACGCCCCGCCGCTCCAACATCTGCAGGCGCTTGCCGGGCTGCGGCTCCAGGACGTTGACCCGAGCCGGGTTGAGCCCATGCGACAGCCAGCCCTCCAGCATGGCGCCGCCCATCTTGCCCGCGCCGACCAGCAGAAGCTGGCCGCGGAAATTCGCCAGCGGCTTGGGTTTGGTCATACGGCGGGCCATCGATGACTCCGGTCGTCCATGAAAAACGAACGATCCTGTATACGTCGCTGCGCCGCTTTGCCACTGTTATGGAAAGATCAGGCCTCGCCGGAGGTCTCGAACATTGCGGCGCTGAGCGCTTCCCGGGCCGGCTTGCCGGCCCAGACCACGAACTGGAAGGCGCTGAAATAGCGCTCGCAGGCCTCGAGCGCATTGTCGAGCAGCGCTTCACATTGCTGGCCGGAGGCTTCGACGCCGCCGGACAGCATCAAGGCGTGGCGGAACATCACCATGCCTTCGTTGGCCCAGAGGTCGAAATGCCCGACCCACATCTGTTCGTTGATCAGCGAGATCAGTTGCCGGACATCGGCGCGCCGCCGTTCCGGCACGCGCAGATCGAACGCGCAGGCGAGATGCAACGCCTCGATGTCGCCCATCCAGGTATAGGACACCTGATAGTCGGTCCATTTGCCGGTGACGAGAATGGTGATCTCGTCCTCGCTGGAGCGCTCGAACGACCAGTCATGGACCGCGGCGATGCGCTCCACCACGTCGAGAGGGTTGATCCGCTGCTCGTCGGAATAATTGCTGAGCGACATGCTGTCTCCGCCTCGTGACCTCGAGAACGCACGCCACCACACCGGAACGCCGCGCCAGCGGACGCTCAAGCTCAAGTCGGATACAAGCGATACGGAATCCCGCGACCGAATCACCAGACGAATCACGCGGTGAGTCGACTATATCCTCATCGATTCGCGGCTCCAAAGCCCGCCGCGCCGAAATAATGGGCCGTGATTTGCGGCGTGGAATCAACGCCGTGCGACGTGCCGTCCACAGCCTATCGCTGTCATATTGACTCTTTGATGTGGAAAAGACTCGGGAAGCGTGCGCGCCGAGGCGGGTTCAGTCGAACAGGCTCGACACCGACTCCTCGTGGGCGGTGCGGCCGATCGCTTCACCGATCAACGTCGCGATCGGCAGCACGCGGATGTTGCCGGCGGCCTTCACCGCCTCGGTCGGCTGAATCGAATCCGTGATCACCAGCTCCTTGAGCCGCGACCTGGCGACCCGCGTCACCGCGCCGCCGGACAGCACGCCGTGGCTGATATAGGCGTAGACCGCCTTGGCCTTCTGCTCGAGCAGCGCGTCGGCCGCGTTGACCAGCGTGCCGCCGGAATCGACGATGTCGTCCACCAGGATGCAGGTGTAGCCGGCGACATCGCCGATCACGTTCATCACCTCGGACTCGCCGGCGCGCTCGCGCCGCTTGTCGATGATGGCGAGCGGCGCATTGATGCGCTTGGCGAGGCCACGCGCACGCACCACGCCGCCGACGTCCGGCGACACCACCATCACGTTATCGAGCTGAAAATTCTCGCGAATGTCGCGCACCATCACCGGCGAGGCGTAAAGGTTGTCGGTCGGGATGTCGAAGAAGCCCTGGATCTGCCCGGCGTGCAGGTCGAGCGTCATCACGCGGTCGGCGCCGGCATGGGTGATGAGATTGGCGACGAGCTTCGCCGAGATCGGCGTGCGCGGGCCGGGCTTGCGGTCCTGCCGCGCGTAGCCGAAATAGGGGATCACTGCGGTGATGCGCCGGGCCGACGAGCGGCGCAGCGCGTCGGTGATGATCAAGAGCTCCATCAGATGGTCGTTGGCTGGAAACGACGTCGACTGGATGATGAAGCAATCAGCGCCGCGCACGTTCTCCTGGATCTCGACGAAAATCTCCATGTCGGCGAAGCGCCGCACCACCGCCTTGGTCAGCGGCGTTTTCAGATAGTCGGAGATCGCCTGGGCCAGCGCGGGATTCGAGTTGCCGGCGACGAGCTTGATCGCTCCGTTCTTGCCCGACATCTCATCATCCCCGCAATCGCCACGCCGCGCGCGCCGAGGTCATAACAAGAGGGCCGGGGCCGGGCAATACGAGCCGGCCGAATTGTCCAGCAGCATTTGCGGGCGGTTAATTGGTGCCGCTCGGCGGCTCGGACGGTATCTGATAGCCGGTGACCGCGGCGCGCTGTTTGGACGACAACGCTTGCTCGAGGCTCGCCGCGTCGCTCTGCAGCGGGTCAATCCTGGCGGCTGGCATCCGGACGATGCCGGCGGCCTCGGGCGAGGTATCGTTGCTGTAAGCGACTGCGGGCTGCGCGGAGCCCTCCATCGGCGCAAGAAAGGTCGCGAGCTGCTCGACGCTGTCGTGCGCGATCCGCCGCACCGCCGCGTCATCCAGCGCCTGCCAGGCATCTTTGTGGGCCCCGGCGAGCTTTTCCTCTCCGGTGACGCGCAGGACGCGATGCTGGTCGCGGTCATAGACGTCCCAGACCCAGGACACCGTGCTCTGTTTCGGCGTGCTTTGGGCGCCGAGATAGCCGCGCACGCGATAGGCCGAATTGCCGGTGCGCGACGTGACGGCCAGCCGGCGCTCGCGTGCTTCGGCGTCGAGGTTCTGCACCAGCCTGTCGAACACGTCGCGCGGCGGGCCGTCGATCGAATCGAACGCGACGGTCGCGCCGCGCAATTCGGCGGATGCGGTCGGCGACTGATGCGCGACGGTGTTGCAGCCCGCGACGGCGAACGCGCACAGCAACGACAATATCGGAAGAATACCAGCCGGCGCGCCGGCGGCGCTCCGGTTTCGTCCCCGCTGCATGACGACCCCTACGGCCGCTTCTTATTGTTGAGCGGCGGCCGGACGCAACCTAGCGGCAAGCCCGCCGCCGAGTCCACAGCGGAAATGCCGGTGTGGATGTCTTAAGGTTGACAATCGCAGACGGCTCTCAACCGTCCAGCGCGATGGCATTGATGTGGCGCCCGTAGTCGGCTTCGCCGCGCTTGGTCATGCGCCGGTAGCTGTAGAAGCGCGCGGGGTCGGCGTAGGTGCAAAGACCGATATCCTCGATCTGCGTGACGCCGGCGTGCCGCAGCCGGCTGGCGATATAGCCGGCGAGATCGAACATCGCGTGGCCCTCGCGCTCGCTCGGGGCGAAAAACTGCATGTTGGATTCGTCGGCATCGCGGAAGCGCGCGACGAATTCCGGCCCGACCTCGTAGTTCGCCTGACGGATCATCGGCCCGAGCGCGACCGCGATGCGCTCGCGGCTGGCGCCGAGCCTTTCCATGGCCGCGACGGTCGCCTCGATCACGCCCGTGAACGCGCCGCGCCAGCCGGCATGGGCTGCGCCGACCACGCGCGCGGCATGGTCCGCGAACAGCACGGGCCCGCAGTCCGCGGTCGAAACGCCGAGCGCGATGCCCGGCACTTGCGTCACCATCGCGTCGGCGCGCGGCCGGCTCTCGGCGCTCCACGGCGCGACGACCGGGACGACATCGGGCGAATGGACCTGATACACGGTGAGGAATCGGTGCGCCGCGACGCCCAATGCGGCGGCCATGCGGGCCCGGTTCTCGGCGACGTTATCGGCCGCATCGTTCGAGCCGACCCCGCCGTTGAGCGTTGCATAGACGCCCTGCGACACGCCGCCGTCGCGGGTGAAGAAGGCGTGCCGGACGCCTGGGAGATTCGAAAGCGAGGAAGCCTGCAGCATGCGTGCCTGCGACAACATCTACCGAAACCATTAGATGGTCGATGTATTATCAGCTATCGGGGACGGTTCCGTTCCAATATTGCATGGAGATGATAATGAAATATTTGCGGCGTTCTGCAACGGCCCTGCTTGGCGCGTGTCTCGCGCTCTCCTCCCTTGAGGTCCAGGCGGCGCCGGTCGGCGCGCAGGCGGCTTCGGCGGTGTCGTCCGGCGCTGCGCAGCTTTCTCCGCTCGTCGACGCACGCTACCGGCATCGCGGACATTATCGTCACTACTCGTACCGCCACCATCATCATCATGACAGCGGCGGCGCGGTCGCGGCCGGCGCCATTATTGGCCTGGCAGCCGGCGCGATCCTGTCCAGCGCCGCGGCCCGCGCCAATGCCAACGTGGCCTATTGCTCGCAGCGCTTCCGCTCCTACGATCCGGCCAGCGGCACTTATCTGGGATATGACGGCTATCGTCATCCCTGTCCGTGAGCGCGATCGTCAGGCCGTGAAGGCGGGCGGCGGCCCGAGCTTTGGATGCGTGGCCGCCATCACCTTGAACAATGAGCCCATTCCGGTGCGGCCGGAGCCGATCAGCCGCGCCAGAGCGGTGTCGATCTCGTGCGCCGCGGTGCGCGAGGCATTGGCTTTGAGGGTGGCCGCCCGCGTGCGGATGCCCAGGCGGTCGAGGAATTCGGCCTGCTCGAGCGGGCCGAACACGCTGGCGCCCATCGATTCCAGCCTGCGGCCGAGCGCCTGGAAATCGACATGGGCGGTCAGGTCGGCCTCGCCCGGGCTGCTCAGCGGATCGGCGAACAGATGGTCGCGCACTGCCTGCAGTGTTTCCCCGGTCGCGCTCTCGGCATGGCCATAATCGATCACCAGAGCGGCGCCCGGCGCACGGACGATACGGCGGCCGAGGTCCATCGTTGCGGTATCGGAGCGCCACTCGAAGATCTCGCCGGTGCGCGCGCCGTGCACCGCGGCGGGAAGCGTTGCCTCGAAATGGGCGAGCGGCTGCGGCTCGGGCTGGTAGGCAAGCGAGCCGTCGGGGGCGATGGCAACCGCACGGCGGTGCCAGCCGTCGGCCATCTTCACGGCCTGGTTGATCGGCAGCGCGTCGAAGAATTCATTGGCGACCACGATCGCTGGCCCAGCCGGCACCTCGAGCAGCGACTGGTGCCAGAACGCCGGCATGTCGAGCTTGCCGAAGGCCTCCTCCTGCCGCGCCCGCAACGGTGCGCTGATCTCGACCAGGTGCAGCACGGCGGCTTTGACGAAATCGGGCACCACCTTTGCCGCCCGCATCGCATCGGCCATCATGGTGCCGCGGCCAGGGCCGAGCTCGATGATGCGCAAGTTGTCCGGCGCACCCATCTGCTGCCACACCGACACCATCCACAGCCCGATCAGCTCGCCGAACATCTGACTGACTTCCGGCGCGGTGGTGAAATCGCCATGCGTGCCGAGCGGGTCGCGCGTGACATAGTAGCCGTGCCGCGGATGGGCGAGGCACAGCGCCATGTATTCTCCGATCGGCATCGGCCCCGCCGCTGCGATGCGCCGGCGAATGTCGGCTTCGAGCGGCGTCATGGCCTCGGTCATCGTGCTTGCGGCAACGGCGGACGGCGCAGCGTCCATGCGATCAGCGCGACGCCGAACAGGAACAATGGCACCGACAGCAGCATGCCCATGGTCAAGCCGCCCCACAGGAAGCCGAGCTGCGCATCGGGCTCGCGGAAGAACTCGCAGGTGGTGCGGGCCAGCGCATACACCACGGCGAACCAACCGACGATCAGGCCGGGCCGCCGCAGCGCGCCGAGCCGGATCAGCACGGCCAGCACGCCGAGCAGCACGAGTCCTTCGAGCGCCGCTTCATAGAGCTGGCTCGGATGCCGCGGGATGGGGCCGCCGTCGGGAAACACCATCGCCCACGGCACGTCGGTCGGCCGGCCCCACAATTCGCCGTTGATGAAGTTGGCGATGCGGCCCAGGAAAAGTCCGATCGGCCCGACCTCGCAGGACACGTCGCCAAGCGACAGGATCGGGATGCCGCGCTTAATCGCAAACAGCACGACCGCGAGCACGCAGCCGGTGAAGCCGCCGTGAAATGACATGCCGCCGTTCCAGAGCTGAAGGACCTCCAGCGGATGCGAGACAAAGTGCGGCAGGTTGTAGAACAGCACGTAGCCGATCCGGCCGCCGAGGATGATGCCGAGCGTGACCCAGAGCACGAAATCGTCGAATTCCACGACGGTCATCGGAGCCTTGCCGCCCCACAACGTGCCGTTGTGGATGATGGCGCGGGCATAAAACCATCCGATCAGGATGCCGAAGATGTAAGCGAGGGCGTACCAGCGGATCGCCAGCGGCCCGAGATGCACCAGCACCGGATCGAACGCGGGGAAGGGAATGATGAAGAGGGGCATTATCGGTCCGGCGAAGGAATGGCTTGCCGACAATAGACGCCTATCCCTGTCGTCACCACCCGGCTCTTGCGGGGATATGATTGGATCGCCATTCTTGAGAGGCGAGCGCGGAGGCAAGCGATGACCCAGACCACGAACCGGTTGTTCGACGAGATGGCGCGGCTGATGAACGATGCGGCCGGCGTCGCGCAGGGCGTGCGACGGGAGTTTGACACCCTGTTCCGCACCCAGGCTGAACGGGTCCTGCGCGAGCTCGACGTGGTTCAGCGCGAGGAGTTCGAGGCGGTGAAGGACATGGCCCGTCTCGCCCGCGAGGAAAACGACACTTTAAGGGCGCGTATCGACGCCCTGGAGGCCAAATTGGCCGAGAAGAAGGGACAGGCCGGCGATTAACGCCTCGTTCGATCAGAGCCCCGGCCTGGCCGGAGCCATTTGCCCTTTGCGCCGGCCGCCGCTATAAACCCGCCGGTCCGCGGCCCCCGGCACCCCTGGAGGCTTGCTGCGGCAGAGGCGGCCGAAATGCCGCCTTTTCCATTATCAAGAAACGAGGATGTCATGGCGACCGTCATGGAAATGAAGGCGACGGCGCGTCCGAAGAGCGGCAAGGGGGCCGCCCGGAATTCGCGCCGCTCCGGCAAGGTGCCGGGAGTGATTTACGGCGACAGCAAGCCCCCTCTGCTGGTGCTCCTGGAGCATGATGAGCTGAAGAAGCGCATCTACGCGGGGCGCTTCCTGACCACGCTTTACGATCTCGATGTCGACGGCACCAGGCATCGCGTGATCCCACGCGATTTCCAGCTCGACGCGATCAAGGACCTGCCCATGCATGTCGACTTCATGCGCGTCGCTGAAGGCGCGACGATCCGCGTGAAGATTCCGATCCACGTCCTCAATGCCGACCAGTCTCCCGGCGTGAAGCGCGGCGGAGCGGTCAACATCGTCAATCACACCATTGAAGTGATCTGCCCCGCGGATGCGATCCCGGAATCGATCAACGTCGATATCTCGAGCCTCGAGATCAACTACTCGAAGCATTTGCATGACGTGGCGCTACCCCCGAACGTGAAGGTCGTTGGCAAGGACGACATGACGCTCGTCACTGTCGTGCCGCCGTCCGGTTATGCGGAAGAGCTCAGGGCCGCCGCCGAAGCAGCAGCCGCTGCCGCCGCCGCGGCTGCCGCCGCTGCGCCAGGTGCCGCGCCTGCCGAAGGTGCTGCGGCGGC
>CAZNTY010000358.1:0-2948 GCA_964576085.1 uncultured Undibacter sp.
GCGCCGTTCGAGCTGGTGTGGCGCAACGACGAGCTCACAAATCCGCCCGGCAACAGGCCCGACGGATTCGGCACCGAGCATCGGATGCAGGGGAAGATCATTGAGGCTGATCCGCCGCGAAAATTCTCATTCGAATGGCCGGGCAATGGCGACGTGACCTTCACGCTCGCGCCGCGCGGCAATCGCGTGCTGCTCACTGTGGTTCACCGCCGCCTGCCCGATCGCAACACGATGCTGATGGTCAGTGCGGGTTGGCACGCGCATCTCGATGTGCTCGCGGCGCGCATCGGCGGAACCGAACCGGAACCGTTCTGGGACCACTGGAGCCGCCTCAAAAAAGACTACGACGGCCGCCTTCCTGCGTGACGGAGTACGTGCAATGAGCAGTGCAAATTATCGCTGGGTGATTGTCGCCGCGGGTGGCCTGTTGGGATGCGTTGCGATCGGCGGGATGTTCTCGCTGCCGGTGCTGCTCACGCCGATGACGGAGATGACCGGCTGGTCGCGCACAGGCATCTCGACCGCCATGACGATTGGCTTCCTGGCGATGGCATTCGGCAGCATGGCCTGGGGCACGGTGTCCGACCGGTTCGGGCCGCGTCCGGTCTTGCTCGCCGGTTCGATCCTGCTCGCGGTGTCGATGACGCTGTCGGGCCTGAGCCGCACGCTGCTCGAATTCCAGCTCGTGTTCGGCCTGCTGGCCGGCATCGCCACTGCGGCGATCTTCGCGCCATTGATGGCGACGGTGACCGGCTGGTTCAACACCCAGCGCAGCCTCGCGGTGTCGCTGGTGTCCGCCGGCATGGGCATGGCGCCGATGACGATGTCGCCGCTGGTCGCCTGGCTGGTCGAAAATTATGAGTGGCGCGCGACGCTCCTGATCGTGGCAGCGATCATCGCCATCATCATGATCCCAATGTCGCTCCTGGTGCGTCGTCCGCCGGCTCTAGACAATGGGGCCGGACCGAATGCCAGCGAGCCGGGTATGGCACCGGACATGACGTTGAGCGAAGCGATCACGTCACCTCAATTCATTATCCTGCTGGCGACCAACTTCTTCTGCTGCGCCACGCACTCGGGACCGATCTTCCACACGGTCAGCTATGCGATCACCTGCGGCATTGCGCCGATCGCCGCGGTATCGATCTACAGCCTCGAAGGTCTGGCGGGCCTCGCGGGTCGGCTGGGATTCGGGATCGCCGGCGACCGGCTCGGCGCCAAGCGCGTGCTGGTCGCCGGACTGCTGATCCAGGCGTTCGGCGCGCTAGCCTATTATTTCGCACACAGCCTGACCGAGTTCTATGCCGTGGCGGCCCTGTTCGGCTTCACCTATGCCGGTGTGATGCCGCTTTATTCCGTGATTGCGCGCGAGAATTTCCCGCTGCCGATGATGGGCACGATCATCGGCGGCACGGCGATGGCGGGCGGGCTCGGCATGGCGATGAGCCCGCTGCTCGGCGGCTGGATCTTCGATTCGACCGGCAGCTACGGCTGGCTCTATCTCGGCAGCTTCGGCATGGGGATTGGCGCAGTGGCGATCGCGCTGACGTTCAGGCCGTTCCCGCAGGAGCGGCTGCGCGCGATGCAAAGCGCGACGTAAGTAAAAGAGAGGCCCCGGCCCTTGTGGGACCGGGGCCTCGACGGAAGGGACAGTGCCGGGTTTCCGCCCCTGCCGTTGTTCTTATTCGCGCATAACGTGATCCGAAACCGCTTCCCATCCCCGATCAAGTCGAGGACAAGCTTTTCGGGGTCATGCGAGTCACTGGACGGTTTCGCCGTGTTGCGTGAGGTCGAGGCCTTCTTCCTCTTCCTGCGCGCTCGGACGCAACCCGATCACCGCGTTGAGCACAAGCAGGATGATCGCTGACACGATGGCGGTATAGATGAATGTCACCGCCACGCCGTAGAACTGCGTCATCAGGTTGCCGCCCTTACCGGCCTCATTGACGGCGGCGTCCGCGAACACGCCGGTGAGCAAGGCACCGATGATGCCGCCGACGGCGTGAACGCCAAAGGCATCGAGCGAGTCGTCATAGCCGATGGCTTTTTTCACATGGACGGCCGCGATGTAGCAGCCGACGCCGGCGACGATACCGACAATCAATGCTCCGGTCGGATTGACGAAGCCCGACGCCGGCGTGACGGCGACGAGGCCCGCGACCGCGCCCGAGATGATGCCGAGCAGGCTCGGTTTCTTGGCGACGATCCATTCCGCGAACATCCAGGCGAGAGCTGCCGCGGCGGTTGCGACCTGGGTGTTGATCATGGCCGCTCCGGCGAGCGCACTCGAGGTGACAGCCGAACCGGCGTTGAAGCCGAACCAGCCGACCCATAGCAGCGAGGCGCCGACGAACGACCATGTCAGGTTATGAGGTGCCATGACGGTCGTGCCGTAACCTTTGCGTTTGCCCATAACGAGTGCGCACATCAGGCCCGCGACGCCGGCGTTGATATGCACGACCGTGCCGCCCGCGAAGTCGAGCACGCCGGCCGAACCGAGAAAGCCGCCGCCCCACACCCAGTGCGCGATCGGGCAGTAGACGAGCAGCAGCCAAAGGCCCATGAACCACATCATGGCCGAGAATTTCATGCGCTCGGCAAACGAGCCCGCGATAAGGGCTGGCGTGATGATGGCGAAGGTCATCTGGAAGGTGATGAACACCGTCTCCGGAATGGTCGGAGCCAGCGAATTGGTGGTCGTCGCGCCAACACCGGCGAGGAACCATTTCGAGAAACTGCCGATAAGGGCGTTCATGCTGCCTTCGGTGAAGGCCATCGAGTAGCCGATGATCATCCACAGCACGGTCACGAGGCAGGTTATGGCGAAACTCTGCATCACGGTCGCCAGCACGTTTTTTTTGCGGACCATGCCACCATAGAACAGGCCAAGGCCGGGGACCGTCATCATCAGAACCAGCGCGGTGGACGTCAGCATCCAGGCAGTATCG
>CAZNTY010000359.1:0-2178 GCA_964576085.1 uncultured Undibacter sp.
CGGATGCTCCTCGTCGAGCCAGAACTGCTGCGCCCGCGTGCCGAGACAGAAGCCTAGCTCCGGGATGACCGGCGAGGAATGCAGCCAGCCGCCCGACGGCGTCGACGAGATCATGTTGCCGTCGCGGTCGATGATGTCGAAATGCACCGTGTCGCCCGGCGTCGCGCCCATCTTGTCGCGCGCGCTCGGCGCATCGGGCAGATTATGGTCGTCGTGGGTCCAGATGCGCCCGACCGTCGGCTCGCCGGCGCCGGAGGAGGCGACCGCGGCGCGGGCGCCGTCGGCGCGGCGCACATCGGGTCGCTTGCCGGAGCCGGGAATGACGCCCGGCCGCTGCTCGAGCGAGGCGCGGTCGGTGATCAGGCTGCGGCGCTCGGCGTTGTAGGCGTCCGACAGCAGCACGTCGACCGGCACCTTCACGAATTTCGGATCGCCGTAGAAGGTGTCACGGTCGGCGAAGGCGAGCTTGGTGGCCTCGATCTGCAGATGGATGAAGTCAGGATCGACCGGCGACAATGTGTCGAGATCGTAGCCCTTGAGCAGCGCCAGCGTCTGCAGGGTGACGAGCCCCTGGCTCCAGGTGTCGGCCTTGAAGACACGGAAGCGGCCGTAGTCGTAATGGATCGGCGGCTCGACGGTCGCCTGCCACGTCGCCATGTCGTGGCCGGTGAGCACGCCGCGATGGCGCTCGCCCGAGGTGTCCATCACGTCCTGGGTGCGGCAGAACGTGTCGATCGCCTCGGCGACGAAGCCTTGCGACCACACCTTGCGGGCCCGCTCGATCTCGGCCTCGCGGCTGCCGCCCTGCGACTCGCGCAGCACGCGCTCGTAGGTCGCGGCCAGCGCCGGATTGCTGAAGATCGCGCCGGGGGCCGGCACCTTGCCGTCGGGCATGTAGACCGCGGCCGAGCTCGGCCAATGGTCGCGGAACATGTCCTTGACCGTGTCGATGGTGGCGCTGATGCGCTCGACCACGGGATAGCCGTTCCTGGCGTAGCCGATCGCCGGCATCAGCACGTCGGCGAGCCGCATCGTGCCATAGTCGCGCAGCAGCAGCATCCAGGTGTCGAACATGCCGGGAATGCAGGCGGCGAGCAGGCCGGTGCCGGGCACCAGGTCGAGGCCGAGCTCGTCGCGGTAGTATTTGATGGTGGCGCCGGCCGGCGCAGGCCCCTGCCCGCAGATCACCTCGGTCTTGCCGCGCTTCACGTCGTGCACGATGACCGGCACGTCGCCGCCGGGGCCGTTGAGGTGCGGCTCGACCACCTGAAGCGTGAAGGCGGTGGCGACCGCGGCGTCGAAGGCGTTGCCGCCCTTCTCCAGCGCCGCCATGCCGACCGCGGTGGCGATCCAGTGCGTCGAGGTGACGACGCCGAACGTCCCTTCGATCTCGGGACGGCTGGTGAAAGGATTGGGGTTGATCTTCGACGTATTCGCGGGCGCAGCGGGCATTACGGACCTTCCGTTCGGCAGTCGTCTTGTATCAGGAAAACCGCGTCAGCGCAGGTGGCAGGCGACCATCTGCCCGGGCTTCACCTCGCGCAGCGCCGGGGATTCCACGCGGCAGCGCTCGACCGCATAGGGACAGCGCGTGTGGAAATGACATCCGGCCGGCGGATTGATCGGGCTCGGCACGTCGCCCTGCAGCACGCGCTTCTGCCGCTTCACGCGCGGATCGGGAACCGGCACGGCGAGCAGGAGCGATTCCGTGTAGGGATGCAGCGGCCGCGTGAACAAGGTCCGCTTGTCGGTGTATTCGACGATGCGGCCGAGATACATCACGGCGATGGAATGGCTGATGTGCTCGACCACCGCGAGGTTGTGCGAGATGAACAGGTAGGCGAGCCCCATCTCGCGCTGCAGATCCATCATCAGGTTGAGCACCTGGGCCTGGATCGAGACGTCGAGCGCGGACACCGGCTCGTCGCCGACGATCAGCTGCGGCCGCAGCGCGAGCGCGCGGGCGATGCCGATGCGCTGGCGCTGGCCGCCGGAGAACTGGTGCGGGTAATTGTCCATCTGCGCCTTGCGCAGGCCGACGCGCTCGAACAGTTCGGCTACGCGCCGCCTCACCTCCGGCCCGCGAGCGAGCTTATGAACGCTCATCGTCTCGGCAACGATGTCGCCGGCCGACATTAGCGGATCTAGCGAGGAAAACGGGTCATGGAAGATGATCTG
>CAZNTY010000360.1:0-13655 GCA_964576085.1 uncultured Undibacter sp.
CGCCGTTCGACGAATTCAAACGGGCCGCTCCCGATCGGATGACTGGCGAAGCCTTCGTCGCCGACCTTCTCGATGTAGGCCTTTGACTTGACCTGCCAGTGAAACCCGAGCTTTTCCAAGGTCAACGCGTCGACGGCCTTCAGCCGGACGGTAAACCGTCTGGCATCAATCCGATCAACCGTCGCAATGTTGCTTGCGATGAATGAGGATCGCGTATTGCGGCCGGGATCGAGCGTGCGCCTGACGCTGAAGATGACGTCGTCGCTCGTGACCGGATCGCCGTTGTGCCAGAGCGCTCCGGTTCGCAGGGTGAAGGTATAGGCAAGTCCGTCCGCGCTGATGTCGCACGTCTCGGCCAGAGCCGGTACCAACTCGTCTTTAGTTAAACGTTTTACCTAAATGATCGATTGGGCATCAATAGGGACGAAAAGCCCTGGCCTCCTATAAGGTGTTAGGTCGTTGATGCGCGAGGGCGGAAGTAACGTCTGCTACTTTTCTGCCTTCGCGAGAAGCGACGGGACTTGCTAACTGATTATCGACTGGCCCGACGTTGTGAGGCGCCTACACTTCGATTAATTTGAAAATACAGACTACAGTAGAGCATCCGTGCGAAAACCTAGACGACGAAAATCCGGGCCGCGACCGCCCACGATTAAAGATATGGCGCGGCGGGCCGGGGTTTCAGTAGCGACGATCTCGCGCGGATTGCGCGACGACCCCGGCATCAGCCTGACGACACGCAAGCGTATCAAGGCGCTAGCCGAGAAGATGGCTTACACACCAAGCCGTTGGGGCGCCGCGCTATCCTCGGGACGGAGCCGCTGCATCCTCTTCGTCGTTCCATACAATCCTTCGAAGATCCCGACCTCGAATCTTATTTACATTCAAGCACTGGAAGGCGCCTCGGAAGAACTCGCGGCCTACGGTTACTCAATCGAGATAATCCTCGAAAAATCCCTAAGTGCCCGCAATGAAAACGTACTTGAAGCGATTACCAACGCTCGCGTTGATGGCGCCATTATCGTTTGTGTGAGCGTCGATGATGGTCTCCACCGTTTCAAAAAATTTCCGGTTCCGGTCGTCGTGGTCAATCAGATATTTAAATCGAAGACGGTTGATTTTGTCATCGCCGACCACCGCCACGGCGCATTTGTTGCAACCGAACACCTCATCAACGCAGGCCACACCAAGATCGCGCATATTGGCGCACCTCTCACGTATCACATGAGCCGGGAGCGCCGTGCCGGCTATCGGGAGGCATTATCAAAATACGGCCTGCCGTTCGATCCACGCAGAACCATTGAAACACTGCACACGATGAAAGACGGCGAAACCGCGGTCGAAACGCTGCTGCGGTCAGGTGTTGAGTTTACTGCCATCTTCTCAAACAGCGATATTTTGTCGGTGGGGATCATTGCGGCGTTGCGCCGGAATGGGCTGCGCGTTCCCAAAGACATCTCGATCGTAAGCTATGACGACGAAGTCGTGGCCGCAGCGATGAGCCCGCCTCTCACGTCCGTGAGAGCACCGCGCCACGAAATGGGCAAGACCGCCGCGAGAATGCTATTGGAGCGGATTCAGTCAAACCCGTCGGCCAAAGGCCGCACCGTCGAACTGAAAACAACATTGATCAAGCGAGAGACGGTGGCAAAGCCGTCGACTAGAAGAGGCCGCACCAAACTCAAGTCTGTCCCGCACTAAAAACCGTGGCATCGAGAAAGGTTCCTATCAGGCCTAGGGTATCGATCTCGAAATCCAGGAAAGCGCGGCTCCAGCATCTAAAATCGTCGAGATGGATCGAGTTAACTCGATGCAAAATCTCTATTTCGCATCGAGTCAGCCTCGCTCTAGATTTAACCCCGAATGGCCCGCCAGAGACGTTCGATCCGATCCAACGGAAAATCATCTAGGTCTTCGTCTCTGCCAGGTATCGGCAACAGCAAAAGGCCCGCGCGAGTCACGCTTACCTTTGGCGCCCATCATGCGGGCAGATTCAAGTCGAACTTGTTCTACGGGCGGCTGGCTGTGGCGCCAAGATCGAACCCGGGAATGGCAGAATTAAAACCACCCAATCGACATTTAGTGCTCACTGTTCGCAACTTTTCTACGAGAACAACCGAGTTCATTGAATTCGAGTGCTCAATTAATTGGAAAGCCTGAACATACCACGGCATAAACCCAACGATCTCACGGCTTCGTACTCGGTCGCAACCGGACTGTGAAACCGCCCAACGGAGAATTTGTCGGCTTTGGCTCCCTGGCTGCGCCATTATCTGGATTCAAGCCAATCAGAGAAAATCCGAAGCGAGAAAACTGCCACGTTTGGGGCTTTTTCAGCCCTATAGGCGGAGAAACCGGACCGACAGTTAGTGCCGGAAGTAGTGGCGGCGCACGAGGGATTCGAACTCACAGTCCGGTTTGTGCATTTGGCTTTTGAAATGTCGGCAGGATTCAGCCTCGATAGGCTGGAAGCCGCGAGCGATGAGAAATCCGCGCCAAAGATGCTTGGGCTTCAATGCACCTGACCGCCTTCCGTTATCGGTCCGACGATGCGCTTTGGCACTGTGCATCATTGTATCTATGTGCGCGCTGTCCCGAGGCGTTGCAGCACTTGAAAGAACCCAGACGGCAGTGAACCGCGCAAAATACTTGCTGGGATGCCGTCCGAAGTGCCATCCCGACTATATTGATATCTTAGTAACATGTTACAAACAGACAAGACCGCGCATAGAGACGGCTCCGCAAACGCTCGGCCAGTCTCGAAAGTGGTATCGTCAACGATGATGAATCCTCAGCCGACCAAAACGAAACCGACGCGTGGCGCCAGTGCTCGCCACCACGCAACACCTCTATCAGAGGCGGAGCGAAAGATTGCTGAATGGGAGGAATCGCCGCTATCAGGCGAAGATCGGTTGGCCGATCGCGCGCTGCGTCTGCTCGAAGAACAAATTGTCACTCTGCAATTGCCGCCTGGCAGCATCTGGTCGGAAGCGGCGCTGAGCACCCGCATCAAAATCGGACGCACGCCGGTCCGCGAAGCGGTGCAGAGGCTGGCGGCCGATCTCCTTGTCGTCATCATGCGCCGTCATGGCATCATGATCTCGCAAATCAACATTCAAAATCAGCTTTTCGTGCTGGAGACCCGTCGCCAGCTCGAAGGTTTGATCGCCAGCCGCGCCGCGCGGCGCGCGACGCCGGAAGAGCGTGAAAAGCTGCTTGTCGTCGCTGATGCGATGTCAGCCGCCGGCAAGCGGGACGATGTCATCGGCTATCTGCGCTACTATTTCTTCTCGAAAAATCTCTTGAGGATTGCGTGCCGGAATCCGTACGCGGCCCGCAGCATTGCCACGCTGCATTCCTTGTCGCGACGTTTTTACTTCACCTATCACAAGCAATTCGGCGATCTTTCGGTCGTTGCGAACCTGCACGCCGAGCAGGCCCGCGCCGTCGCGCGCGGCGACGAGAAGGGCGCGCAGGACGCGTCGGACCGGATCCTGGCGCATGCCGAAGCCTTCACCAAGCGCACCATTACCAATAATTTCTGAGCCCGTTCCGCACTGAGATTGCCAGTCCACGCAGCAGGTTGCCGCGCCGCACCACCCCGCGCGGGACCGCGCCGATGGAACGCGACTGCGCAACGCGGTTGACTCGCAGACTTGTATATCACTACCATGGTAACACCATTGCACAAAGCGGATGACGATAGGTCCCGCGGTTTTGGGGAGGACGGCAATGACGAAGAGTAGACGGAATTTCTTGAAGTCCGGGCTGGCGGCGGGTGCCGTCCTTCCGGTCATGGCGGCACCTGCCGTGGTCCACGCGCAGTCGCCGATCAAATGGCGGGTGCAATGCTTCTGGAGCTCGTCGGAAGTCACCTACAAGGTGTTCGAGGAGCTGTGCGGCCGCATCAACAAGCTCACCAACGGACGCCTGACCATCGAGCCATTCTCGGGCGGCGCGGTGACCGGCGTGTTCGAGTCGCTCGATGCCGTGTCCGCCGGCGTCTTGCAGGCGCAGTCGTCGTGGCCGGGCTACTGGACCGGTAAGGAACCGGCCCTGTCGATCCTGGGCGATCTGGCATTCGCCTATACCGACCCAATGCAGATGGCGACGTGGTATTACGAGCGCGACGGCCTGTCGTTGCTCCAGGAGGCCTACGCCAAGTTCGGCGTGCATGTCGTCGGCGTTACCTGGTGGGGTGCAGAATCGCTGGTGTCGAAGAAGCCGCTGCGCACGATCGCGGACTTCAAAGGCGTCAAGATCCGTTCGCCGCAAGGCCTGACAGCCGACATCTTCACCAAGATCGGCGCTTCACCGGTCATTCTTCCAGGCGGCGAGGTCTATTCCGCACTCGACAAGGGCGTGGTTGACGCTGCCGACTGGGCGACGGTGTCGATGAACCAGCGCATGGGCCTGTTCGAACCGGCGAAATACTCGGTAACGATCTTCCACTCGCTGCCGGTGCAGGAGTTCGCCGTTAACGCCGCCGCTTGGAAAGCGCTCCCGGACGAGCTCAAGGAAATCGTTACCGCGGCGGTGCACGAATGGGGATGGCATCAGATCCGCAAGGTCGCTTCTGAAGACGCGCGTATCTCCAAGGAGGTCAAGGCCAAGGGCGTGACGCAGATCACCTGGGGTGGCGAGGAGCTCACCAAGCTTCGCGCCATTGCCTACGAGAGCTGGCAGCAGTTCTCGGCCAAGAGTCCGCTCGCCAAGAAAGCCTACGACGCCCAGGTCGCCTGGCTGAAGGAACTCGGATTGCTGGCCTGACATGTCGGCCGACAGAACGACATCGCCGTCGTCGCAATACGACGGGCTACCGCCGGCGGCAGCCCGTCTCTGCGCGGCGATCGACAAGCTGAACCAAGTGTTTGGCTGGGCGATCGGCTTCAGCATCATCATCGTCACGGCCATGGTGATCTACGAGGTCGCGGTTCGCTCCTTTTTCGGCAGCGCAACCACGTGGAGCAACGAGTCGGTCATCTATCTGTCAGCGATGACCTACCTCCTGGCCGGCGGCTACGCGCTTTACCATCACGCCCACGTGAGGATCGATATCCTGTACGCCCTGCTGTCGCCGCGTGTACAGGCCTGGTTCGACGCCGCCACCTTCGTCGCGTTCACGCTCTATACCGGCACGCTGATCTATGTCGGCGGCGACATGGCGTGGACGTCAATGCAGCAGCACGAGACAACCGGCTCGCCGTGGGATCCACCGATCTGGCCGGTAAAGTTCACCATCATGTTCTCCGGCATTCTCATCCTGGCGCAAGGCATCAGCAATCTCATCAAAAAGTTCGCCGCGGCGCGGAGGCAAATACCCAACAATACGCAGGGCGGCGTGATATGAGCGTGGTGACATTAAGCCTGCTGTTCGTCGCGCTGTTCTTCGTCACGCTGCTCGCCGGACTGCCGCTCGCATTTTCCACCGGCGCCGTCGCCATCGTGTTCGCCTACTTTCTGTTCGGCGAGCCCGGCCTGACGCTGATCATCAGCCGTGTTTTCACGTTGATGGGCAATTACGTCCTGGTTTCGGTTCCGCTGTTTATCTTCATGGCCTGCATCCTGGAGCGGGCCGGCATCGCCGAGCAGATCTTCCGCGCCGTCCATGTCTGGTCGGGACGGATACGCGGCGGGCTCGCCGTTGCGGTGATCATTTCATGCGCGCTGATGGCGGCAATGGTTGGGGTTATCGGTGCCGAGATCGTCACCATGGGCGTCGTGGCGCTGCCGGCCATGCTCAGCCGCGGCTATCACAAGAATCTCGCGCTTGGATCGATCTGCGCCGGCGGCGGGCTTGCAACGCTTATTCCGCCGAGCGTCGTTTTCATCCTTTACGGCCTCACTGCCGGCGTTTCGATTGGTCAGCTTTACATGGCGGGCGTGGTTCCCGGCCTGATGCTGTCTGGCTTCTACATTACCTACATCCTTGGTCGTTCCTATCTTCAGCCGTCGATCGCGCCACTCCCGAGCGCAGAAGAACTGGCGATGCCGGTGAGCGAGAAGCTCGCATTGCTCAAGGAATTGGTGCTGCCAGGCTTTGTCGCGTTCAGCGTGCTGGGATCGCTCTATCTCGGCATTGCCACGCCGACCGAAGCGGCAGGCGTGGGCGTGCTCGGCGCGATGATCGCTGCTGCGATCAATCGCAAGCTGACATGGGCCGGGGTGAGCCGAGCCGTCGCCGACACCACCCGCGTGACCGCGATGCTCTACTGGCTGTTCTTCGGCTCGTCGGCGCTGATCGGCGTCTATACGCTCGCGGGCGGCACGAAGCTGATCCAGGACGTCATGACCAATCTGCCGATCGGTCCGCTCGGCATCGTGATCTTGATTCAGGTTATCTGGATCATTCTTGGCTGCTTCATCGACTGGATCGGCATTCTGCTGCTGACCGCGCCGATCTTCGTACCGATCGTGTCGGCGCTCGGCTTCGATCTCGTCTGGCTCGGCGCGCTGTTCTGCATCAACATGCAGATTTCATACATCTCGCCGCCATTCGGGCCTGCTGCGTTCTATCTCAAGGGCGTGACCCCTCCTGACATCACGCTCAATCAGATCTTCAATTCCGTTTGGCCCTATCTCGGGCTGCAAATCATCGCCCTTGGCCTTGTCATCGCGTTTCCGCAGATCGCGCTTTGGCTGCCGAGCACGATGTCGCACTAGAGCCGGCGTGAGCAGTGGAGGTCGTTGAAGATCGCCATGAGCACTGACACCGTGATGGACCGGCGAGATCCTCTTGCGCTCGAGACCGATGTGCTGGTGGTCGGAGGCGGAGCGGCGGGCGTCGCGGCGGCGGTGACCGCCGCCCGGCAGGGGCTCAAGGTCACTCTGCTTGAACGATATGGATTCTGCGGCGGCGGCGCGGTCGCCGGCCTGTCCGGCACCATCTGTGGGATGTATGAGGCATCCGACGATCCCAATTCCACACCGAAGCAGATCGTCCACGGGTTTCTCGACGAATTCGTCGATGCCATGACCGCCCGGGGCGGACTGACCGGCCCTATCCGATACGGCAAGACGTTCACGCGGGTGCACGATCCGCTGGTGTGGCGTGAAGTCGCCGATCAGATGCTACGCGACGCCGGCGTCCACGTCCTGCTCCATACGACAGTTACCGACGCGCTCGTTGAAGGCGGGGAAAAGATCGACGGCATCACGGCCTATACCAAACAGGGCCGGCTTTCCGTGCACGCCAAGGTGACCATCGATGCCAGCGGCGACGCCGACATCACGGCGATGGCCGGCCTGCCGACGGTGATTGGTCAGGATGGGAAGGTGCAGAATCCAACCATGATTTTCCGGATTGGCAATGTCGATACGGAGCGGTTTCTGGCGAAGCAAGGCCCCGACAGCATCATGGGGGCCGACGTCTCCGACCTGATCCTGCGGCTACACAACAGTCACGAGTATCGTCTGCCACGGGCCAAGATTTTCCTGTTCCCGACCCCGCGCCCGAACGAACTTCTATGCAACTGCACGCGGATTATCGGCCGCGATGGCCGCGAGCTGAACCCGCTGTTCGTCGAGGACATCACCGAGGCGGAGATCGAAGGTCGCAAGCAGGTCCGCGAGTACGCGCGCTTCTTCCGTGATTACCTGCCCGGCTGCGAGGAGTGCTTCGTCAACGACACTGGGGTCCAGGTCGGCGTCCGTCAGAGCCGCCAGATCGTCGGCACAACGACGCTGCGCAACGACGACGTCACAAGCGGCGCGAAATTCAAGGACGGCGTCGCGCGTTCACCATGGCCGATCGAACTGCATAGCGGCGACAAACCGCGTCTGGTTTGGCTGACCGACGATTTCTACGAGGTGCCGCTCGGCTGTTTCATTCCGCAGCGTGGCGAAGGGTTGTTTGCGGCGGGTCGATGCCTGTCGGCGGAGCACGAAGCCATGGCCTCGGCACGCGTCACCGCGCAGTGCTTTTCATATGGCCACGCAATCGGCCATGCAGCAGCGATCGCCATACGGGACAAGATCGCGCCGCGCGCGGTCGAAGCTGCAGCGGTTCGCGAACAGCTCAACAAGGATGGTGCACAACTGACATGACTGACGTGATGTTGAAGGAGAAACGCGAGGGGCGCGTCTGCGTTCTGACGATCGACCGGCCTGCGCGGCGCAATTCGATCTGCGTCGATTTGGTCGGAGCCCTGCGAACGTCGTTTCGCCGCCTCGATCGTGATCCGGAGGTCGCATCAATCGTTCTGACCGGCGTTGCGCCGGGGTTCTGCGCAGGCAGCGATCTCAAGGAGCTTGCCACACTCGACCTTGCCGGCATGGCCGAGCATGAAGCCGATACCGGCGCGATGACGCGCGAGATCGCCCTACTCGAGAAGCCCGTCGTGGCAGCGGTCGATGGTTTCGCACTCGGCGGCGGCTTTGTTCTCGCAGCCTCCTGTGATGTCGTGGTGACGACGCCCTCGACGCGCTGGCATCTGCCGGAAGTCACGATCGGCTGGATTCCGCCCTGGGGGCTCGAAACGCTGGTTGCGCGGGTCGGTCCGGTTACCGCCCGTCGCTTGACTTGGGGCAGTGAACCCCTTGATGGCGTCGAGGCACATCGGCTCGGTGTCGCCGATTATCTCGCGCCGGGCGACGTTCTGGCCGAAGCGGTGGCCGTGGCGACCCGGCTCGCAGCGCTTCCGGCGCCCGCGGTGTCGGCGACCAAGCGGTATTTCTCGTTCGCAGCAGCGCGTCAGGCCGAGGCGGGTGACGCCGCGGCGAACCGCATGTTCATCGAAAACTGCGGCTACCCGGTCGCCCAGGCGACGTTGAAGAAATTCGGTGTGAGGACGGCGTAAGAGAATGACGAAAGTTTGTTCGTTCAGCGATGCAGTCGCGGAAATCAGAGATGGGCAGACGGTTGCTGTCGTCGGCGTGATCGGCTGGATCACGCCGGACAAGAAGCTCGCCGCACAGGCCGAGCGCTACCGCAACACGGGCAGTCCGAAAGGACTGACATTCTATTTCCCCTGCGGCACCGGCGATGGTCAGGATATTCCAGGCATGGATCGCGTCGCGATCCCTGGGCTGATGAAGCGCATCGTGTCGGGCTCATACGTCAATCCCGCTCATCCGGTCACCGGCAAGCGACCGGAACTGATGCGCGTTATTCGTGAGAACTTGGTCGAAGCCTACAGTTGGCCGATTGGTGCGTCGATGCACTGGCTTCGCGAGGTGGCCCGGAAGAGCCCGGGCTATATGACCAAGATCGGGCTTGGCACCTACATCGATCCGCGCCAGACCGGGGGAAAGCTCAATGCCCGCACCACGGAAGACCTGGTCGAACGGATCGAATTCCGCGGCGAAGACTACTTGTTCTATCCGACGTTCCCACTCGATTTCGCCATCATCCGTGCTTCGGCATCCGATGAGCTCGGCAATCTGAGCTTCGAGGACGAACCCCTGATGTCCTCGTCGCTGGCGCTGGCGCTGGCGGTGAAGGCCTGCGGCGGCACGGTGATCGCCCAGGTGCGGCGGACCGTCGAGCGCTTTACCCGGCCGGCCCATACCGTTCGCGTGCCCGGAACGGTGGTGGATTGCGTTGTCGTCGATCCCGACCAGATGATGGTTACCAACATCCCGTCGGATTCGGACTTTATCGGTGGACATTGGGCATCGCTCGAGCGCATGCCTCGCCTGCCGCTTGGGCCCGACAAGGTCATTGCGCGACGCGTCGCCAACGAAGTTCCGCGCGACACCGTTGCGATCTTCGGGTTTGGCGCGTCATCGGATGCGCCATCGGTCATGGTCGAGGATGGAATTATCACGAAGGAAACCATCCACCGCTATCCGGCAACAACAGAGCACGGACCGCACGGCGGCGTGGTCACCAGCGGGTGGACATTCTCGGCGAACATCAATCCGGAAGCGTTGCTCGACGGCGTTACCCAGTTCGATTTTATCGATGGCGGCAACTGCAAGGTTGCGGCTCTGGCGTTCGCGGAATTCGATGTCAACGGCAATGTCAATGTCAGCAAATTCGGCAGCTCCCATCCGGGAGCGGGAGGATTCATCGACATCGCCCATAATGCCGAGAAGCTGATCTTTGCCGGCACCTTCACGACCGGCGGGCTGAAGGCGTCGTTTGGCAACGGCACGCTGACCATCGACAAGGAAGGCGCGGTCCGCAAGTTCGTCAAGAACATCACTCAAATTACCTATCCGGTGCGGGACGGCGTCGCCAGGCGCAATCAGCAGGCCATTATCGCCACGGAGAGGGCTGTCTTTCGCGTCGAAAGGGACGGCCTGGTCCTCATCGAAATCGCCAAGGGCATCGATCTGAAAACCCAGGTTCTCGACCTGATGGAATTCGCGCCTGTGCGCATCGCCGAACCGCTCAAGATCATGGACGCCGCACTCTTCCGCTGATCGGATCGAAGGAAGGCAGGGATGGGCACCGTTTCGCGCGTCGTCGACGTCATGTCCGTACCCGCGACCGGCGATGTCGAGCGGGCGATCGTTTCAACCGGGGACCTCACGGCGCGCGGCCCGGCGCGGCGCTGCGATCTCCTGATCGTCGGCGGCGGGACCGGCGGAGTGGCCGCGGCGCTCGCGGCAACCAGCCGCGGACTCGACGTCTGCCTCACCGAGGAAACCGATTGGCTGGGTGGCCAGTTCAGCGCGCAAGGAGTCTCGGCCCTCGACGAACACGACCACATCGAGCACTTTGGCGGCACGAGGCAATATTACGAATTCCGCAATCGCATCCGGCAGCACTACCGCGCCCTGGCAAGGCCGGAGGCGAGAGTCGAGACGCTCAATCCCGGGCAATGCTGGGTCACGAGACTGGCATTCGAGCCGGGAGTGGCCGCCGGCATGGCCCGCTCAATGGTCGAGGCGCAGCCGGGCCGGCTCTCGCTGTTCTTGCGGACCAAGCCTTTCGCAGCGGTGAGCGACGGCATCACGATCAGCCAGGTTTCGGTCGTCAATCTTGAGACACGGGAGGTGACGGCTTTCGAGCCCAGGCTCGTCATTGATGCGACCGAACTCGGCGACCTGCTGATGCTGGCGCATATCGACCACGTCATCGGTGCGGAAGCCGCCGCTGAAACGGGCGAGCCCGGCGGCCACCCGGCCGGTCACCGCGAGAATTGCGTGCAGAGCTTCACCTACACGTTCGGCCTCGAGCGTGGCGGGCCGGGCGAAACCAACCTCATCGATCGCCCCGCCGGTTACGAGCAGAACCGCTCAAGCCAACCCTACAGCCTCGAGATCGAGGTGCACGGCGGCGAAATCTATGGCGAGCACAGCGGCCATCTCCGCTATTCGGTCTTTGACACGATGCCGGGGACCAAAGGCTCCCTGTGGACCTATCGTCGGCTGATCGACGCATCGCTGTTTCCTTCGTTTGCACGGGACCTGTCGATGATCAACTGGCCCGGCAATGATTACCGCCGCCGCAATCTGTTGACGGCGACGCCCGAGGCGATGGCCACTGCCCTGCAAGAGGCAAAGGCGGTGAGCCTCGGCTTCCTCTATTGGCTGCAGACCGAGGCGCCCGCCGAGGGTGACCGCATCGGCGCGCCTGAACTGCGTCTGCGCCGCGACATCATGGACACGCAGGATGGTCTTGCGAAATTCCCGTATGTCCGGGAATCGCGGCGCATCCGCGCGATCCGGACCGTCAGGGAGCAAGACGTGTCCGCTGCCTTCCAGCCGGGTTTGCGGGCGGCTCACTTTGCGGACTCGGTCGGTATCGGCTGGTACCCGATCGACATCCATCGTTCGACGCCCGACGAGGTCGGCACCAGCGCACGCACCAAACCGTTTCAGATTCCGCTCGGCGCGCTCTTGCCGCGCGCCGGCGGCAACCGGATCGCCGGCGCGAAGAATATCGGCGTCACCCACATCACGAACGGCTGCTATCGGCTTCACCCGGTCGAGTGGAATATCGGCGAGGCGGCTGGCCATCTTTGCGCGATGGCTTTGAAGCAGGGCCGGTCGCCCGACAGATTCCATGACGCCCAGGCACTTGGCGCGTTTCAGGCACAATTGCTCGACGCCGGCATTCCGCTGGCCTGGATCACCGAGGCTGGGGTCAGCACGCCGCAATTCGTCAAGACCCAGCGGGCATTCATGGAGCAACCCGAAACATTCGCCGACCGCCTGTGAAATCCTGCCCAAAGGGCCCTGTTGGAGGAACGCAATGCTGATGGATCTCTCAGACGACGAGCAAATGCTCAAGGACAGCGTTGCTGCCTTTGCGACGAAATCGTTGCAGGATCGAATCCGTCCATTCGTGGCACGCCGTGAGTTCCCAACCGAGCTTGTGCGCGAGTTCGCAAAACTCGGCCTGATGGGCACCGCCTATGATCCCGCATATGAGGGCAGCGGGCTCGGCACATGCGGCGCCGCCATTGTGGCCGAAACGCTCGCACAAACCGAGCCGGGCTTTGCAGCGATCTATTTGTGCAACAGTGCGCCCATGACCGTGATTGCCCGCTACGGGTCGGACGCCCTCAAGCGCGAATGGCTGACCCAACTCTGCCGTGGCGACAAGATCGGCTCTTTCGGAGTCACCGAGCCGAGCGGCGGATCAGACGTCGCCAGCATCAAGACCCGAGCGGTCGAGGACGGCGACCATTTTGTGCTCAAGGGCTCGAAGATCTTCTCCACCAATGCCGGCACGCCCCGGCATGGGCTTTCAACAGTGATCGCCGTGACGGACCCGGACCGTGGACCAAAGGGACTGTCTACGTTCGTCGTGCCGGTTGGCACGCCCGGCTTTAGCGTCGGCAAGGCCGGACACAAGATCGGCTGGCGCATTGCCGATTCCGTCGAGCTGTTCTTCGATAACTGCCGCGTCCACAAGAGCCTGATGGTCGGCGAGCGTGGCGACGGCCTGCGCCAGATTCTCACCACGCTCAGCATTGGCCGGATTCTCGTTGGCGCGACCGCGCTCGGCCTCGCTCGCAAGGCGATGGCGCTCGCGAAAAACTACGCCGCGCAGCGCAAGGTCGGCGGCAAGCCGATCTTCGACAATCAGGGCCTCTCGTTTCCGGCCGCCGACGTCCTGACCAAGATCCATGCCGCCGAATTGATGATCCGGAACGCGGCCATCCTTGCGGACGGTGACCGTCCGTTCCGCTCAGAGACTTCGATGGCCAAACTCTTCGCGAGCGAGTTGGCCGCCGAAGCCGTCGACCTCGCGCTTCAAATCCACGGCGGCTACGGCGTGTTCGACGAGTTTGAGATTTCCGGTTTGTGGGGTGAAGCCAAGGTGCTCCAAATTGTCGAAGGCACCAGCGAAGTCCAGCGCCTGATCATTGCACGCGAACTGAGCGTTCATTAGCGCGCACGGATAGTGCTGATGCCTAGGTACGAGAATGTTGGGAGCGACATTGACGCATCACGCAACCGGACGACGAAAAAGCAAACGGAGAATTGGCGCGTGATTTGAGAGACCACAAGGCTGGAGAAGCTCTCTCCGCAAGACTGCGCCGCGGAACCGCGGATAGAGCGAGGGAATTCGTGCGTAGCGCGGTTAAAATATAGGCAATATCAATATCTTAGTTCGTGGCGGAGAGGGAGGGATTCGAACCCCCGATACGGTTGCCCGTATGCCGCATTTCGAGTGCGGTGCATTCAACCACTCTGCCACCTCTCCACAGCCGTGAACCAGCCGCCAGCGGCCCGCGACGGAAGGCTATCTAGCG
>CAZNTY010000361.1:0-6856 GCA_964576085.1 uncultured Undibacter sp.
GGACGGCGCGATCGCTTGGCCAGGTATCCGCAGGCTTGTCGGCGGCGGTCGGGCTGCTCGGCATTGCGGTTCTGGCGCTCGCCGTTGGCATGCCGCTCTGGCTCGACGGCCTTGATAGCGCGGTGGTCGCCCTGTTCGGCACCCATGCCGCGCAAAGCATGCATGACGGCGTCCTGCTGGTCCCGCTGACCGCCAAATTTGCCTTCATTTCACCGACGCTGCTTGTGGTGATGATGCCGCTGCTGGCGTTGATCCCGCTTCTATTTGTGCTCGGCAGGCGGCACCGCACGATAAGGAGAGTGCCGGTTTGGTACGGCGGACTCGATCACGATCCGAAACGGGTCTCGACCACCGCGCTGACATTTTCCAATGCATTGCGCACGTTCTACAGCTTCGTCTACCGGCCACGTGAGGAAACGGCGCGTGAAACAAATGGTGCGCGCTATTTCGTCCGTCGCCTGATCTTCACCCATGATGTCGCACCATTCTTTGGGCCATATGTTTTCCGCCCGCTGACCTGGATTGTCGTTGTTCTTTCTGAACGGCTGCGCGCGTTCCAGTCCGGTCATCTGAATATGTATCTCGCCTTCATCGGTGGACTGCTCGCGATCATTCTGGCGATCGCACTGCTTTAACGTCAGAGATGACAGAATGTGGAATTACATTGCAGTTGCTGTTGGTGGGGTCTTCGGCTGCTGGGCGCGCTTTGCGCAAACCAGCCTGGTGCAAACGATCTACGGCAGAGATTTTCCTCACGCCACTCTGAGCATCAACGTGATGGGCTGTTTTCTGATGGGCTTTCTGTTCATCGAAACGCTCGAGCGCCTCACAGTACCGCCCGAGATCCGCACCGGAATCCTGACCGGATTTGTCGGCGGCTATACGACATTCTCAACATACATGATGGAAACGTTGCTGCTGACGGAGCAAGGCGAGGTGCCAAAGGCCATTCTGTATCTCTTGCTCTCCACGGTTCTCGGTTATGCCGCTGCCTTCGCCGGCGCGTACATAGCGCGTCATCTGTAAAGGAGTTGGTTATGGATGATGAGGTCACCGTCGTCAGGGTGTACTTGAAGGAAACCGATCACGGCCAACGTAAGACTCTGATGGAGGAAATCCTCAATATCCTTCACGATCAGCAGCGTGTGCGGGGTGTTGTGGTCTTTCGCGGCATTGCCGGATTTGGAAGCCGAGGCGAGGTGCATGCCGCCGACATTCTTCGACTGACGGTGGACCTGCCCCTGGTCATCGAATTCTACGACCAAACGCCTATCGCAGAAGCGGCCATCCGGTTGCTTAAGAACAGGATACCGCCGGATCATATCGTTCGATGGGTGGCGCGTTCCGGCGTTCCCGGCACTGGCAGTGGGTGAGTGTCGATGTCCGAGCGTCACGCCACGTCAGCGGTGCCGCACCTGAATCCGTCAGACATTGGGTTGACGCATGGACGCGCCATGTGGGTCTTGCGAGAGCTCGGTTTTAGCGAGGGCACGTCGGATGTCACATTCAATTATTACATCAAATCTCTCCGCAAGCTTGGGATACCGTTCTCGTCGGGACAAAACAGGCATTGGTTTGGGCGCCTGGCGCGATATTCCTTTGAGCATCTGATGGAGCTGTCACTCGCTCTGACGCTGCGGGTTTACGGAGCAATTCCGGACTCGGTGCTGGAAGGTATCATCGCCCATCGCGCCGAGCTCAACGTCATCTATCGCCGCGCCTATAACCACCGCGATCAGGCCGTCAAGGCGCATTTCTACGGCGGGAAGAGCCAGCCTGCCGCGGACATTATTCTGCGCGGCATTTATCTGGATCTTCGCATCATGTTTTCGGGAGGCCAGCTTGTGAGCTTCGGTCCTCCGCGCTCGCTTCTGCCTCACGAAGCCGTCCTGTTCTTATCAGGGGAGTTCTTGACGTCGCGCGCTTCTCTTCCGATTCACATTTCACATCTTGCCGACCGGATTGTTGTTCTTTCCGCCCGGGCTCCTGTCGTCCGACGTGGCCCCGCAAGCGACGTCAACTGAGCATGGCAGTGATATGCGGTGGGTTTCAACTCTGAGCCTGGCCTTGACGTCGGAGCATGGAGGCTTATGTTTGAACATGGGCATGGAGTCGCCCTGGCTACCCGCCGAAAGGCTAATGACTCCTACCGCGGATGATCGCGGTGGGAGTGTATTCGAACCCACCGCAAGGTGGGTTTTTTGTTGCCCTTTAGAGCAGGTGTCGCCCTGCTGTTTTGAAGGGCCACGCTTGACGCCCGATCCGATGAGTCGGGCGACCTCCGCGATCTCCGCAACAAGGCCGCGTCCGTCGTGACGTGAGAGAAAGAATTGGTCCGGCAGGTGCGTCATGACTGAGGCGACGATGCGCAAGGTGATCATGTTTGATCAGAGCCGGCGGCGGAGTACGGCCGGCGAACATATCGCAGACGAAGAAGGCATTGATATGCCCTTTTACAGCATTCTGTTTGAGCGGCCGGAAGATCGCGCCGAGATCACCGAGGTGCCGGCTTTCTTTGCGGATCTGAACTGCGATCAGATCGTTGATGCGATCGTTGAAGGCCGAGACGAATATAATTTGAGGCCATTCTTCCATTCCTGTCTGCGGCGCGTCGACGCGATCACGTATCGCCACGACGTGATGCGGGATCTTGAAAATCCAAGGTTACTTGAAATCGTCCGCCTTTTTGCGACGAGAATGCGTGAAATACGCGAGTATCTCGATCGTGTCCGGAAACTCTACTACAAGGAGCAAAAGCAAGCGTGGTTTCTGGACGCGGTCGAAGGTTATTGCGCAACCATAAAGCAGTTTGAGAACGATCTTTCCGGGATTGATTTCTCATCGCAGGGATTTCTGCAGTTTCGCAAATATCTGACGGCATACGCAAGCTCGCAACGTTTGGCTTCGCTCCTGTCTGAGTCCGAACAGCTCAAGGCGGATTTGGCCAAGGTACAGTACTGTGTGCTGATCAACGGCGACCGCTTTACGGTTCAAAGACGCGACAATGAATCCGACTACAGCGTGGAGGTCGAAGACACATTCAAGAAATTCAAGCAGGGCGCGGTGAAGGACTACACGGTCAAGTTCTCCGAGAAAGAGGACATGAACCATATCGAAGCCAAGGTCCTGGAATTCGTCGCCAAACTCAACCCCGACGTTTTCGGTCGGCTGGATGAATACTGTGTCCGAAACGACAGTTTCCTAGACGACACAATCGTCGCCTTTGATCGTGAGGTTCAGTTTTATCTTTCGTATCTGGATTACACGGGGCCCTTGCGGAAGATCGGATTGCAGTTCTGCTATCCGCAGATGTCTGACACCGACAAGGCGATATCGAGCCACGACGGCTTCGACATTGCTCTGGCTCAGAAGCTTCTCAAAAGTCAGACGGCCGTCATATGCAATGATTTTTTCCTTGAAGGCCGTGAGCGCATTCTCGTGGTGTCTGGTCCCAATCAAGGCGGAAAGACCACATTTGCCCGGATGTTCGGACAACTTCACTACCTCGCGGCCCTCGGATGTCCGGTTCCGGGCCGTAGCGCGAAATTATTTCTGTTCGATCAGATATTCACTCACTTTGAAAAGGAGGAGAAAGTCGAAAACCTTCGCGGCAAACTCGAAGACGACCTCATCAGGGTCCGCGAGATTCTTGGCCGCGCGACGTCCAGATCAATCGTCATTCTGAACGAGATATTTACATCCACGACGATACGGGACGAGATTTTTCTCAGCAAGAAATTGATGGAAAGAATGGTGGCGACGGGGCTGCTTGGCGTGTGGGTCACATTCGCCGATGAATTGGCGTCATCCGGACCGCAGGTTGTGTCGATGGTGAGCGCGGTCGTTCCCGACAATCCTGCCCTGCGCACGTTCAAGATCGAGAGACGGCCTGCCGACGGTCTCGCATACGCCGTGGCGATCGCGCAGAAATATGGTGTGACCTACGAGGCGATCAGGGAGCGTATTCGGTCATGAAAGCATTCTTGATGCACCGCGATCGCGACTTCGACCCGCAGCAACTTCTGACGCGGAGAGAACGCGAATTGCGCTATCGCAACGACGGTGCGGAGACCCTTAGCCTGCGGCAGGTTCTGCCATGGAACTACGAGGCGCTTACTCAGGACCTTGGCTTGGATGTTGTGGTCAATGCCATGGCCGCCGACGATCGTTTTCTGTTCGAAGCATCCAAGGTCGCGTTGCTGTCAAGCGTCACGGATCTTGAAACGATACGATACCGCCAGGACGTTTTTTCAGATTGCCTGAAGAACGAGAAGATAATCAGGGACGTTTATCAAATCACCATTGAAGCGATTGAAGGAGAGAGAAAAAACTATCTCGGTTCCTACATCAGATCTCCAGGGGGCGTCCTCCATCGTTCGATAGGAGTGCTGCAGATGTTCGTAGGGCTGCTGAGAAGGCTCAGAAACACCGCCGACCAGGAGCAGGGGCAGTTCGAATCCGCAGGCTTTTCGAGGCTCTTCAGGATGCTCAGGGAAGAGTTGAGCGATGAATATTTTGAGAAAATGGAGGACCATCTCAGGCGTTTGAAATTCCGCCGTGGCGTCTTGATCAGCGCCGAACTGACAAAGGGCAACAAAGGCCATAATTACGTTCTTCGGAAGAATCCCGATGAGGATCGAAGCTGGCTTGCCCGCTTGATGTCTCAGAAGGCGGAATCCTATATTTTCCAACTTCATCCGCGGGACGAGGGCGGAGCGAGGGCCCTATCAGCATTGAAAGACAGAGGCGTCAATCTTGTCGCCAACGCACTCGCGCAGTCCACCGACCACATTCTCAGTTTTTTCCAGATGCTCCGCGTCGAACTGGCGTTCTACATCGGATGTCTGAACCTACGCGCCAAGCTCGCGGAATTAGATGAGCCTATATGTTTGCCGACCCCGCGGCCTCTTGGGGATCGAGCGCTGTCGTTTTCGGGGCTGTATGACGCCTCTCTGGCATTGAGCCTCGGCCGGAAGATTGTCGGTAACGATATCAGCGCGGACCGTAAAGAATGCTTCATCATCACTGGTGCGAATACAGGAGGAAAATCGACTTTTCTCCGCAGCATCGGCCTTGCACAGCTGATGATGCAGGCCGGAATGTTCGTTGCCGCGGACTCTTTCACCTCCGAACTCTGCGACGGCGTCTTCACGCATTACAAACGTGAAGAAGACACGGCCATGGAAAGCGGAAAATGGGATGAGGAGCTCAGCAGAATGAGCGGTCTCATTGATAAGATCAGGCCTAATTCGCTGATGCTTTTCAACGAATCCTTTGCGTCGACAAACGAGAGAGAGGGCTCTGAGATCGCGAGGCAAATCACGATGGCCCTATTGGATAGCCGAGTGAAGATATTTTTCGTCACGCATCTTCACCACTTCGCCCAGGGATTGGTTGCCCAAAAATCCGACAACGTCATGTTCCTGCGGGCTGAGCGCCGGGAGGACGGGACGCGGCCATTCAAGTTGATTGAGGCCGATCCTCTGCAGACGAGTTACGGAGAGGACCTGTACAGGACGATCTTTTCGGTTGCTGCCGAATAGAGGTGCCGAATGCCGCAGGCTAGGCTGGCAGCTTATGCCTACGCCGAGGGCTACATTCGGGTTCAGAAGTTAACCTGAGACCAGCTCGCCAATACCTATCAGGAGGATGCCGATTTCCTCGGCGTTTGGTACAGCGGCCTTGATTCCCGCCTGACTTCAAGTCGTGTCCCCTCGGCGTCTCACAGGCTCAGCGACGCTTTGACTATTCCGGCGCCATCGGCTTCGGGGACCAGCTGAAACCCGGCCTCGCGGCACATTTGCAGCATCTTGGTATTTTCGCGGAGGACAAGGCCTTCGATCCTTTTCAGCCCGTCCGCCCTGGCGTAATCGATCAGGTGATGAAGCATCATCCAGCCGAGGCCTTGCCCTTGCAGGTCGCTGCGGACCAATATGGCATATTCCGCCACCTCATGATCGGGGTCGCTCGACAGCCTCGCGACGCCACACAGCGCGCCACTGCTGTCATCGAGCGCCACAAACGCCATCTCGCGGTCGTAGTCGAGCTGCGTCAGACGCACTAGAAACTTGTCCGAAAACTCCCTGCCCAGGCCGAAGAATCGAAGCCGCATATCCTCCTGGGTAATCCCGGCGAGAAACGCAGGATAAAGTGAAACGTCGGCCGGCCGGATCGGCCGCACGTGATAGGTTTGTCCTCCTGCGGCAATATCTTTTGTCCATTCTGCAGGATAGGGTCGGATGGCGAGCGCCGGATTGGGGCCGGGTTGCTCGACGGCCTGTGGATCGATCTCGATGCGCGCGTCGAGGGCTATCACGCCGTCGGCATCGGCGAGCAGCGGGTTGATATCCACTGCGACGATGCAGGGAAAATCGACGATCATTTCCGATAACCCATTGAGCGCGCGGCTGATCGCGGCGCGATTCGCCGGCTTGCGATCACGGAAGCCGGCCAGCAGGCGGCCGATCCGGGTCCGGTCGATCAGGTCGCCGGCCAGGACGTCATCCATGGGCGGCAGGCCGATCGCGGTATCATCCATGACTTCCACCGCGACGCCGCCGGCGCCGAAGAGGATGACCGGGCCGAAAATAGCGTCGCGGTTGATACCAAGGATCAGCTCTTGTGCCTGCTTGCGCTCGATCATCGGTTGTACGGCGAAGCCGTCGATGACGGCCCTGGGATTGTGCTGGTACAGGCGACGCGTGATCGTTTGCGCGGCTTCCTTTGCCTTCGCCGCTGTCTCGATCCCCAGAACGACGCCGCCCACGTCCGTCTTGTGAGTCACAGATTTTGATAGCAGATTGACGACGATACTTTCCGAGCTTTTGAACAGCCGTTCGGCCGCGCGCTCGTCCTC
>CAZNTY010000362.1:0-1505 GCA_964576085.1 uncultured Undibacter sp.
TTCTGCGCCACCATGCGCTCCAGCGCATTGAGCCAATGCTGGTAGTAGGTTTCGCCGGTATCGGGATCACCGGCCGCCTGCGCGCGCTTGATCTCGTCGGCAAGCGTCGCCGCCCATTCGGGCCAGGTGAACAGGCCACGCTCGTAGAGCGCCAGCGTCATGGCGAAGGCCTGCGCCTCCCACGGCTCGCGGAACACCGGCCCGTCGCTGTCGCGCGGCACGCCGGGAACGGCGACGGCGGCTTTCATCGCGGCGCGCGGGTCGAGCGACATTCTTTCTTTCTCCTTGTCATTCCGGACGCCGAGCGGAGCCAGGCGATCCGGGATCCAGCGGCGGCACGACGTGTGACGTCTGGATTCCGGGTTCGCGGCCTTCGGCCGCGCCCCGGAATGACCGATTAGAGCTTCTCCAGATACGGCTCCCAGGCGTCGACCGAGACCGTGGCGGTCGGGTCGGCGTCGTCGCCGAACAGTTCGCGGGCATTAAACCGCACGGTGTAGAGCCATTGTGGGTCCTCGCCCTTGCCCTGCGCGTTGCTGTCGGGAAACACATGGCAGCCGATCACGCGCTCGATCACGCCACCATGGCCGCGCACGTAGCGCGGCAGCCGGGTGTGCGTCACCGGGTTGATGTTCCGGGCGCGGATGCGGTCGCCGACCGCGAAGGCCGGCCGGGTGTTGGTGTCGCGCTCGGTCGGGCCGCCGCGGTGCAGGGTCTTTTCGACGTCGGCCGAGGTGAGGATGCGCGCCACCTTCTTCGCTGCGCGCAGCGAGCGGCCGGCTTCGATCTCGTCCTCGGCGACGAGGCCGCGCTCCTTCAGCAGCGTGATCAGGCCGTCGAGCCAGAGCTCGTAGTAGCTCATGTCGAGATACTGGTTCGGCGGCCGGTTTTCGCGCGCGAAGCGCGACATGTCGATGTTCCAGCCGCCCGGCATGCCCATCGCCAGCGTGAGCGCGAAGGCGCGCTTCTCCCAGTCGGCATGGAACACCGGTTCGTTCGGCTCCGGCTTGACCGGGCCGTGGCCGTGGGTGCCGCCGAGGTCCTGGCCGCCGTTCATTTTGCGACCTCCGCCGGCGACTTCGCCAGACCGGTGCCGATCATCGAGTCGCGGGTGACGAGGTCGGCGAGTTGCTCCGCGCTCCAGCCCTCGGTGCCGGCGGGCCGCATCGGCAGCACCAAATAGCGGATCTCGGCGGTCGAATCCCAGACCCGGATCTCGGTGTCGGCCGGCAGCGTGACGCCGAAGTCGGCGAGCACGCCGCGCGGATCGGCGACCGCGCGCGAGCGGTACGGCGCCGATTTGTACCAGACCGGCGGCAGGCCGAGCACCGGCCACGGATAGCAGGAGCACAGCGTGCACACGACCATGTTGTGCCGTTTCGGCGTGTTCTCCAGCACGACGATGTGCTCGCCCTGCCGGCCGGCATAGCCGACCTCGGCGATCGCCGGCGTGCCGTCCTTCAAAAGCCGCGCCTTGTAGTCGGGATCAACCCAGGCCCGGGCGA